>JAOULB010000207.1 GCA_029882235.1 Gammaproteobacteria bacterium
CGCCTCCAGTGATAATCCGCCATCAGCCGGGCAATCTGTGGCATCGCAAATCCGCACCTTACAATCCCTTATGCAGCATCTGCAGCTTGGCAAGGTGTTTGATGTCGTGGTGAGTAAAGTTGAAGGGAATACTGTTTTCCTCAACATACCTGGTGAATCCAGTGATATCCCCCTGCTGCAGGCGGAGTTAAAAAATCCACCGCCTGTTGGTACTCGTCTAACACTGCAAGTCACCACAGATGAAGCTACCCCCCAACTCAAAGTTATCGCTACACCCAATAGCCCACAGGATCCGATTTCACAAAATCTGCGTGCCAGCCTGCAGAAACAACAGGCCATCCCCCTCTGCTTGCAAACTTAAACGTACTGGCAAAAACACCCACAAAAATCATCACACCGCTGCCGGATGAAGTCATTGAGGTAAGTCGTAGTGTAGTGCAACAACTACCCGACGCTAAACAGGTCAGTCAGGCGCAGGGATTAAAACAGGCCTTGCAGCAAAGCGGACCTTTTCTTGAACATGCGCTGGCAAATAACAAGCTCCTGACTGGAGCGAGACCCGAGCTTAAAATGCCGTTCAACCCGGCTGCAGCACTTAAACTGGCCACTCAATCTATTACCTCAGCTACACAGGCTATTGAAGAAGAAGGCATTAAAGCTCAAAAAGAGATCAATGCCGCGACAGCACAAATCATACAAAATGTTGTGCAGTCAATGCGCCATCAACCTGTGCAGGATGTACGTGCCAATCTGCTTCGGCTTGCAGTACTGCTGCGAAGCCTGGCCGCAGAAAACTCATCACAAACAAAGACCACTCCCACAGGAGAAAACACCGCAACAACATCACAGGTAAAAATACCTCCCCTTAATGTTGGTCTGGCTCCACTGAGCTCATCAACAAAGACAGAAGCAGGTCAAACAACATCATCGCAAACGACGATGACAAACCAGCAACCGGTGATACAAAACACATTTTCGGCTGCCATAAAAAGTCAGATGCCACGTGCACAAAGTCAGGCAGCTCAGGCAAGTCTTACAGCACTATTAACTCAGGAAGCGGCTATTGAAGAGTTACTCGGCCAGGTTGAAAGTGCACTATCACGTATTAACGTTCAACAACTCCAAACCCTGGCCACGGATCAACAACAGCGGCCGACCTGGGTAATTGAATTACCGGTACGTACTGAACAGGGTATCGACCTGTTTGACCTGCGCATCCGACGAGATGCAAATGGCAATAACCCTGACGATCCTGAAGCACCCTGGACAGTCACACTTGCCTTTGACCTGGATCGCATGGGTCCAGTACGGGTCCAGATTACCCTTTATGGTGAAGAAAAGATCAGTGCGGTCATCTGGGCCGAACAGCGTGCCACCAGCATCCTGTTTAACCACTACCTGGATAACCTGAAAAGTCGTTTACGCCAGGCCGGGCTTGATGTCGGGCAGCTCAATTGCCGTTGCGGCAAACCAGAAGAACCGTCTGCTGAGATAGAACCAAGACTGGTGGATGAAAAGGTATGAGTACCGGAACTGATATAAACCGACCCTCGATTGCTGTTGCCTTGCACTATGATGAGGAAACCGCACCACGCGTGACGGCGAAAGGACGAGGTGATGTTGCTGAACAAATACTCGCCGTTGCGAAAGAGCACAACATCCCGCTAGAAGAAAACCCTGAGCTGGTGAATATTCTGTCTGAACTTGAACTGGGAACCCAGATACCGGAGGCCCTGTATCTGGCTGTTGCTGAAGTAATTGCCTTTGCTTACATGGTCAGGGGACGTTTTCCGAAAAACTGGAATCCAGATGATGGAGTACCGCAAAAATAAACTCAGGCTGTTTTGTCCAGCCTATGCATTAAAGTAATAAGCTCTGCTTCACTCTCACTCAGACCACAGATATCGACAAGCTCGGTGACATCTGATCCTGTTTGAACCATGCGTATCGCCTGTTCATAGGGTTGATTGGCAGGGTCATAAATATCCATCGTATCCTGGCGTTCAGTCAGGCGCTTTTGACGGCGTTCCAGTTCCAACACGCGTTCACCAACACCAATTGCGGCGGCCGTGATCGCACGAATATCGCGTTGCAAAGTAACAATTTCCTTTACTCGACCGGCTAGCTCTCTGCGACTTCGTATAAGAAATAAAACTGAAACCAGTAATGCGCACACACTCAAGGCCAATATCACCCAGGAATTCTGCAGTACGCCGGTTAGAGAGCTGGTCATCATGTACCCAGTTGCCTTTATTTGTTCAAATAACTGAAGCATTATGCATACTCGTCAATATGTGGTTTACCATCCTCGTCATCACTGTCTGCATGTTCCTGCTGTTGCTTTTTTTGACGCTGAGGATCTTTACGACTCTGCTTGACCTTCGCCGTAGGCTGGGTCGCGGATGTTGGCCAGACTGGCCCAAATGGTTTGATATCGTTTACACCAGGCATAAGTCATAAAATCACCATAACCACTACATACTGGCGACCTCCTCCCATTCTTCATCAGTTAATAGTCTTTCAACATCAACCAGAATTAATAGCTCTTCATCTTTATTGCAGACACCCTGAATGTAACGCGAACTTTCATCCGTGCCGACATTCGGTGCACTTTCGATTTCAGAGGCATGCAGATCAACCACCTCAGCAACACTATCGACAAGAATACCCACGACCTGATCATTGTCAGCTTCCATAATGACAATACGCGTTGAGTCATCGCTTTCTTTTTCTTCCAGACCAAAGCGTTTACGCGAATCGATAACGGTCACGACATTACCACGCAGGTTAATAATACCCAGCACATATTCAGGCGCACCGGGTACGGGGGCAATATCAGTGACGCGCAAGACTTCCTGCACCTGCATCACGCGGATACCGTATTTTTCACTATCCAGAAAGAAAGTTACCCATTGGGTCACTGGATCTTCAGAAGCTGAATTTGCTTCCTCACTCATTTATACATCTCCTGTCGGCTTCATACGAGCGGTAACTGGTTTGTCAATTTTCTGGCATTCATGCCGGATATGGATAAATCCTGCATTTTTCGTACCATGCAGCATATATTTGGACCCTATCCTGAGGGATTTTCGGCCTCCAGCATGGCTTTCAGCCCCTCTATGTTCAACAGGGCGTACATGTCCTTCACAGAAGTCCCTACAAGCCACTGTCGGCGAGTTTTCGTCGTGCGCCAGCGTATCGACGCTGGCTCAATTGTGATGATTTCGTGGATGGAATCACAGGCCAGCCCCCAGTGGCTATTCTGAATAACGACAATCCGACTCACCCGGTGTGCCACATTCTCCCCGGCCAGCTCGGCATAGCGTTCGGGCGGAAAGACAAATCGTGCAGTATCAACCACCGAGACATCCTGCCCCTGATGCTGACAGTGGCCGAGAACAATCTTCTGCTCACTACTGGTTAACTCGATATCCTTCCACTCCACCACACCCAGTAATTCCGTCAGCGGTAAAGCCAGAGAGAGATTACCGACCTTAAACAACATGGCCTGGAAAGACGTATATGCCCATGCAGGAATAATGGCATCCGGCTGACCTTCCAGTTGCAATGCGGGTGGTTTGATTTCAATAACTTCCTCGACGTACTCATTCTGATCATCATCGTCATGATCTAAACTGACCTGCTTATCAATAGTATCAGTCTGTGTAGAAACGGATTCATCCAGCACATCCAGATTGATCGACAGTCCCTCAATGGCGGGAGCATCTGATTCACCAGTCTCAGTGATTAACTCAATATCTTCTGCAGATTCAGCATCCGCTTCTTCCATAACATCCAGTTCAATGGAAAGATCAGCAACAACCGAAACATCCATTTCATCCGCTGCATTGCTGTCATCGGCTTGTTCATTAGCTCTGACCAGATCAGCCGCAGACTCACCCATTACATCCATGTCAACCGATAAACTTTCGATGTTTTCCGATTCACTAGATGCCGTTACTCCATCAACCTGTTCTACTATTGTTTCATCAAGTTCGATGCTCGCACTATCTTCACTATCTTCACTATCTTCAACAAGCTGTTCATCATCGACATCATTCAGTAGTGAATCCAGATACTGAGAAATTGCTTCGCTTTGTTCGGCAAGATTATTCTGTGTCATGTGTTCACCAGATGCAGTCGTGGTACAGGGCCACGTGATAATTCTGACAATAGGCTTTCATAGGCGATCGAGCCATGAGATTTCGGCGCAAGGTGTGAGAGCGGCAGCCCTTTTTTACTTGCCTCACGAAAGCGTGTATCAACTGGAATAACTGAACTAAAAAGCACTTCACCATACTGAGCACGCAGCAGATTCAAACTATCCTGAGCAGCGCGAGTACGGCGATCAAACATGGTTGGTACAATGGTATAAGTCAGCGGCTCTGGCCTGGCTTTATTAATCATCTGCAATGTGTGCATCATTCTTTCCAGACCTTTTAAGGCCAGAAACTCCGTCTGCACAGGCAGGATCAAATGTTCAGATGCGGCAAGTGCATTGACCAGCAAAATACCCAATAGCGGAGGACAGTCGATCAGAATGTCATCGTAGTCATCTTTAATCGCATCAATGGTTCTTTTGATCACCAGGCCTTTGCCATCTTTAGTGCCCAATTGTCGATCTAAAGTCGCCAGGGCCGTAGAGGCCGGCAGGACGTTTAATCCTTCGACAGGGGTCCGAAGAAGAATGTCACTGACCGTTGCCGCTAACTCAC
>JAOULB010000208.1 GCA_029882235.1 Gammaproteobacteria bacterium
ACCTGCTGAGCGGCATTATTGATATCTATAACAGTGGGGTGGATACGCTGCT
Source organism: Gammaproteobacteria bacterium (assembly GCA_029882235.1). Taxonomy (GTDB): domain Bacteria; phylum Pseudomonadota; class Gammaproteobacteria; order UBA6429; family Thiohalophilaceae; genus JAOULB01. The sequence goes on from JAOULB010000208.1 coordinate 53, forward strand.
CTATGATCTGGCCATCACCGTGAATGACTGGTGCACAAACCACAATGGCGTGTTTGATCATGATCGTCTCACCACCCTGCTTTCGGCCTATCAACTGGTTCGACCCATTTCGGAACAGGAAAAGCGCCACTGGCCCTCCGTTTTGCGTGCCGCGGCGCTGCGCTTCTGGTTATCACGGCTGCGTAATGTGCACTTCCCGCCACCGGCCCAGCTGACCACCTCGAAAGAACCCCATGTATTTCGCCAGCTGCTGGAAAACTACCGCAGCAAGCGGACTGAATGGCCTTTGGATTAGTGCAACAACCTGTGGATAACTTTGTGGACAAAACTGGCAAATTCGCCAGCATTATTATGGGCTTTAATGGGGCGGGGTGTAGGTGATTTCCAATAAACGAAAATTTCCTTTAAAAATCAGAATATTGTATGATTACCCCGCTTTCTAAATCGAGTTTAAACTATAAATTAAAGCTAACTCATTGATTTTCTTTTCTGTGCATAACTATTTGCTAATAAGCGCCACCACCTTATGAACAATCTCATCGACGCCCTGGAAAATTTCAGCGAAAAAACTGGCCGCGCCATCGCCTGGCTGACGTTGTTGATGGTCGTCATCACCTTTCTGGTGGTCGTTTTACGCTACGTTTTTGATACCGGCTGGATTGCACTGCAGGAATCCGTCACTTATTTGCATGCCATGGTGTTTCTGCTCGGCGCCGCCTACACCATGAAGCAGGAGGCCCATGTCCGGGTCGATATTTTCTATCGCAAAATGAACCCAACTCGCCAGGCCTGGGTCGATTTGCTTGGCGGTCTGCTGTTATTGCTGCCCGTATGTCTGTTTATTTTCATCGCCAGCTGGGAGTATGTAGTCAGCTCATGGTCATTGCTTGAGGGCTCACCCGAGGCCGGTGGCCTGCCATTGGTGTTCCTGCTGAAAAGCTGCATTCTGTTGATGAGTGGGCTGGTGTTGCTGCAGGGCCTGGCTCACAGTCTGCGTGCCTTTGCGCGTTTAAAGGTGCCTCATGACTGAATACATGGCGCTGATCATGTTCATCTTTGTTTGTCTGGTGTTGCTGGCCGGATATCCCGTGGCCTTTTCACTCGGTGGCACCGCGCTCATATTCGCACTGATTGGTAACTTCACCGGTACCTTTGACGCCGCCTTCCTGCAGGCACTACCCAATCGCCTCTATGGCATCATGACCAATACCACCCTGATTGCCGTACCGCTGTTCGTGTTCATGGGTGTGATGCTGGAGAAATCCAAAGTCGCGGATAAGCTACTCGATACCATGGCGATGCTGTTCGGGCCGCTGCGAGGTGGTCTCGGTATCTCGGTGATTCTGGTCGGCATGTTACTCGCTGCCAGTACCGGTATTGTTGGTGCGACCGTTGTGACCATGGGTCTGCTATCGCTACCGACCATGTTACGGCGCGGCTATGATCCGGCTCTGGCCACAGGCACCATCTGTGCCTCGGGAACACTCGGGCAGATCATTCCACCGTCGATTGTTTTGATTCTGCTTGGCGATGTGTTGTCGTCTGCCTACCAACAGGCACAACTGGATATGGGTAATTTCTCACCCGACACCGTTTCTGTTGGTGATCTGTTTGTTGGTGCACTCATCCCCGGACTACTACTGGTCGGCATGTATATTTTATACATTATTGTTATTGCCTTTTATAAACCAAATCACGCCCCGGCGATTCCAGCAGCAGAACGTGATATCGATCGTAATGAAATATTCAAACGCATTGCCCAGGCACTACTGCCACCGCTGTTATTAATTGTTGCCGTGCTCGGCTCAATCATTGCTGGCATCGCCACACCCACCGAAGCGGCATCGGTCGGTGCTGTCGGTGCCATGTTGCTGGCACTGCAACAAAAGCAGTTCAATAAAAAGATTCTTGAAGAAGTCATGCAAAGCACCCTGCGGGTCACCAGCATGGTGTTTATGATCTTCATTGGTGCATCGATTTTCTCACTGGTGTTCCGTGGTTTTGGTGGCGATGAAACCGTACGCGAACTGCTCACTAACTTACCGGGCGGTGTTGTCGGTGCCATGTTTATCGTTATGCTGATCATGTTCCTGCTTGGCTTCATTCTCGACTTTATCGAGATCACCTTTGTGGTTGTCCCCATTGTCGCGCCGATACTGTTAACCATGGGCATTGACCCAGTCTGGCTCGGCATCATGATCGCGATTAACCTGCAGACTTCCTTCCTCACCCCGCCGTTTGGTTTTGCCCTGTTTTATCTGCGCGGTGTTGCCCCGCCAGAAGTACAAACCATGCATATCTATAAAGGCGTCGCGCCCTTCATCATTATTCAGCTTTTTGCGCTGGGTCTACTAGCCCTCTGGCCTGAAGTGGCGACCTGGTTGCCGAGTGTTGTTTATAAATAAACTGCCTGTTATCCTGCCCCCTATATTTTATAAGTTTTAGTCTAAGGAGCAGTTCGATGTTAAGGAAGTTTTTTTTAATTTTCGTTTATTTTATTCCATTCACAAATATAGCCTTAGCTGATTATCAAAACTCAATCAGTCTGTCTCTTTATCAACTCGAAGATAATATAAGCAGTGGTGATGTAGAAGGCCAAAATATCTCGGGTACGCATTATTTTTCACAGGTAGAAACAGCAAAAGGACCCTGGGAGCTTGTACCTTTTATACAACGCACAGGCTATATTCAGTTAGGAATGACAACATATAAAGACACTCGTTTTGCTGGTGGAGAAAAAGGAACTAACTATTCGTTTAAAGCCGTTTTTGCACAGCCCGGTTCCTCATTTGTCTATGGTGCGTCATATGAGAAAGACGAAACAGATATTGCAGGCTTTATTAAATTACGCTCAAACAGCTATGGACTATCACTTGGTTATTTTATAGGTCAATACACTCTAATATCAACGCAAATGCAGCGTTCAAAAAAACCAGAAAGCTATTCATTTTATGAAGAAACAGACACTGAGACTCAAAGATTTAATTTAAGAAAAATCTTCCTCTATGAAAATGGAACCGCTATTAATATGTCTGTCGACTACTCAAAAGAGACATACGCATCCGATGAAGAGTTCAAAACTACCAGCATATCTGGTGATTTCTTTTTCAATTCACAGCTAAGCGTTGGGGCGCATTACAAAGAAGTCAAAAGTAACTTGTGGATAAGCTCGGTTGATGGAAATACTACTGTAATTAAGAGCAACTATTTTATCAATCAATCTTTGCAACTAAGCGCAAGTTATTCAGAGTTTAAAAACAACAGTATTGTATTATCTTATCTAGGAATTAAAGAAAAAACATTATCTCTAAGCGGTAGTTATTATTTCTAGCATTGTGGTTTTCTACTTTTTTCGCGATATAATTCATAAATGAAAAAATCTCCCATTGGCGTCTTCGACTCCGGCGTTGGTGGCCTTTCTGTTTTACAGGAAATCCAGCGCACCTTACCCAATGAAGATGTGATCTATATCGCGGACTCGGCCTATGCACCGTATGGCAATAAAGACATCGACTTTGTCTTGCAGCGTTGTCATAACTTAACAGCGTTTTTAATTGCGCAGGGTGCGAAGGCGATTGTGGTGGCCTGTAATACCGCCACTGCGGCGGCGATTCAACAACTGCGTGATGATTTTTCTGTGCCTGTAATTGGCATGGAACCCGGTGTTAAACCGGCGATTGCGGCAACCCAAACAAAAACCGTTGGCGTACTGGCGACGGAGAATACTTTATTGAGTCAGCAATTTGGAAACCTGTTGCATCGTTATGCCAAAGATGTGAAAGTCATCAGCCAGCCCTGTCCGGGTCTGGTGGAACAGATTGAAGCCGGTCTGTTTGATAATGAAAGAACCAATGCGCTGATCAGGCAGTATGTTCAACCCCTGCTTGATGCAAATGCAGATACCATTGTGCTCGGCTGCACACACTATCCGTTGATTAAAAAACAGATTGCCGCGATCGCGGGTAATACAGTGTCATTAATCGAAACAGGTTCTGCAGTGGCGCTGCAACTGCAACGACAGTTACAACAACAGGATTTGCTCAGTGAATCAGATAACAATGGATTGAAGCAATTTTATACCAGTGGTGATACCGATCAGATCGGTAGAGTGATCGCGACGATTATTGACTCTACCATCAAAGCCGCAAACCTGCCTGACGAGCTGTTATAACGCGAACATTTTCTCAGGCATAAAAAAAACGGCCCGTAGGCCGTTTTCTATTATTACTTTGTGGTGTCGACAATTAAGCTTTACGACGACCAGCTGCAAGACCCAGTAAGCCAAGGCCCAGTAAGAGCAGGCTTGAAGCTTCTGGAACCGCAGGTGGGTTACCTGTGTCGCCAATCCAGCCACTGTCCTGGTTATCAGGACCAATACCCTGAATGTGAGCTGCAACATGATAAGTACCATTGCCACCTTTTGGTGTATTTTCATATGCGAACATATCAGCAGTAATTCCAGCGCCTGACATTTCCAGTACGAAAACGTCATTGCCTACAAATTCGTTAGACGAGAAGTTTAGATTAAAGTCATATAAGCCACTACCGTCGGCCTGACAGCAATCGTTACCCCAAGTGATTGAGCTCAAACCAGAACCGAATGTCCATGAATCCATGCTG
>JAOULB010000210.1 GCA_029882235.1 Gammaproteobacteria bacterium
TATGTAAGACTTTACCTACAAAATATTATTTTATAAATTGGTTAATTCTTGTTCAATTGCAGTTAATGCAGCCATTGGATCTTTTGCCTGTGTAATAGGACGTCCAATGACAAGATAATCAGAACCTGCACTAATGGCTTCGGCAGGTGTCATAATACGTTTTTGATCCCCCGTATCACTCCCTGCTGGTCGAATACCTGGCGTAACCAGACAAAAATCATTACCAATAGATTGCCGCAACATAGTGACTTCCTGTGGCGAGCATACGACACCATCCAGGCCGCTATCTTTTGATAATTTTGCCAACCGTTCCACCTGCTCCGCAACCGCAACTGATAAACCTATTTCATTCAGATCAGCTTCTTTCATACTGGTTAAAATGGTTACTGCGATAAGCTTTGGGCGATCAGTGGAACTTCCTAGCGCCTCCCGGGCCGACTGCATCATGGCCCGCCCACCTAAGGCATGAACATTGACTAGCCAGACACCCAGATCAGCTGCTGCTTTACATGCCTTGGCGACAGTATTTGGAATATCATGGAATTTCAGATCCAGGAATACGTCATACCCCTGCCCGACCATATTCTCGACCAGTCCAGGTCCAGCACTGGTAAATAACTCCTTACCTACTTTCAATTTGCATCGGTTCGGATCAAGTTGTTTGTATAATGCTTCAGCGGAATCAGCTGATGAGTAATCTAATGCAACAATGATTCTTGAATCTGACAATCTTATTCTCCTTCTAAATCATGTATAGGTTTGATCGCATCCCAGTTTCTACAACTGGGGCATTGCCAATACAGTTGTTTACTACTGAAGCCACATATATGACATTGATAGATAGGCTTCGCATCAAGTAATTTCCCAGTAATTTCTTTTAACACCAAAAGCTTTTCTTTTTCTACACCCTCAGAATTGCGAATATTTAATTCAATTAAACGATCCATCGCACGAACTGTAGGTGCATTCTTTATTGAGCTGGTGATAAACTCGATAGCCTTATCATCCCCTTGCTGATCTTCCACTAAATTAGTCATGGCCAGAATGATTGGGGTTCCTTTATGGCGTGCATATAATTGTTGCAGGTAGGCACTCATTTCATCCTGTTTTCCTGTTCGACTGTAGCAGTCAGAAAGCCTGGATATGGCTTCGGGTAAATAATTGATATCCTGTTGTTCTATACGACGAAAGGATTTAATGGCCTGCTTATAATTCTCGTCACTCATATAAGCCTCGCCTTCCAACAAGCTTGCGCGAACACTTTTTGAATCGGAATTCAGTGCCCGCTTGATTAATTTCATTGCTCGACTTCTGTCGCCTTCTGCACGCGCAAGTTCGGCCAGTTCACAATAATAATGTGCAATCTGGGTAAATTGTTTATGACCTGATTTCACTTCTAAACGACGGGACATTTCTATCGCCTTTTCCCAATCCTTTTCCTGTTGATAGATATCGATCAAATAGAGTAATGCGGCCTCTGTGTGCGGATTACTTGTTATTAATTCAGAGAACAGTGCTTCAGCGCGGTCAAGCAATCCTGCGCGCAGGTAATCCTGACCCAGCTCAAATAGAGCCTGGGAGCGTTGTTCTTTATTTAATGTTGGACGTGCAATCAGGTTTTGATGAATTCGAATTGCTCTATCAACCTCACCTCTTCTGCGAAACAGGCTGCCGAGTGCAAGGTGAGTTTCGATGGTTTCACTGTCGACTTCAAGTAGCTGAATAAAGACATCAATCGCCTTATCAGGTTGTTCGTTTAATAAAAAATTGAGGCCTTTCAGATAGGTTGGAGAAGTTGTCTTAAGGTTAACATCTTTCTCTGGTGGTTTTTCTCGCCGCCCCATATACCAACCCGACAGGGCAGCAACAGGTAACAACAGGAACAGGAGTGAGCTCAGCAGCATTAGTGGCTGTCTTTTATCGGTATAGTTCTCAGGTTGCTGACTTCTTTTTCAGCAAGTTGCACCTGTTTTTTTAATTTTGAGACATCTCGACGTGCTTTAAGTAATTGCGCCATACTGACTAACACGCCGATGACGGTGCCAATAATCATCGACAATAACATAATCAGCGATAATGGAACTTGCTGGGTATCAAAGTAATAATTCAGCGCAACCATATCTGAATTTAATACTGCAAAAATAATCCCAAACAAAACTAAGACTAGAAAAAAAACACTACTCATGATTTTTTTCATAAATTTATCTCCCGCAAATATGCCTTACTTGCATTCTTCTAATAATAGCAAGAAATAAAAAACGGCATGGGATAGTTTACCCCATGCCGTTTGTTTTACCTAGATTCAATAATATCGAGAATTAGCCGACTATTGGAACTCGCTGCATACTCTCATTAACCCGTTCACGCATTTCCTTGCCAGGTTTGAAATGAGGGACATATTTCTCACCCAGCATGACGGAGTCGCCCGTTTTAGGGTTGCGCCCGACCCGCGGGGGTCTATGGTGCAGTGAAAAACTTCCAAAACCTCTGATTTCTATCCGATCGCCGCCTGACAGTGATTGTGCCATATGTTCCAGCATGGTTTTAACAGCTAGCTCTACATCTTTATAGGCTAACTGACGCTGCTTCGTCGCCAGGATTTCAATCAGTTCTGATTTTGTCATTCTTTATTGTTCCCCAGTGGTAATTAAAGTGAGGGGTAAATCTACCCCTCAAATATGAGCTTATGATTCACTCCCATCCATCTGTTCTTTGAGTAAATCACCCAGGGTGGTTGTTGCAGTTGTCGTACCCCGAGAAAACTCTTCAATCACGCCCTTCTCTTCATCACTGTCTTTAGCTTTGATTGATAAGGCAATATTGCGATTCTTGCGATCAATACCGGTAAATTTGGCTTCAATCTCATCGCCTGCATTCAACATAGTGCGGGCATCTTCGATTTTATCGCGTGAAATTTCAGAGGCACGCAGATAGCCTTCAACGCCATCACCAAGATCAATTGTAGCTCCCTTGGCATCGACTTCAACAATCTTACCCTTAACAATGCTGCCTTTTGCGTTTTCAGCAACAAAATTTGAGACAGGATCTTTTTCCATTTGCTTGACACCCAGTGAAATGCGTTCACGTTCTGGGTCTACGGAAAGGACAATAGCCTCAACTTCATCGCCTTTTTTATAGTTACGTACGGCTTCTTCACCTGCTTCATTCCAGGAAATATCAGACAGGTGAACCAGACCATCAATACCACCGTCAAGACCAATGAAAATACCAAAGTCAGTAATCGATTTGATCGTGCCGATAACCTTGTCGTTCTTATTATGAGTGGCTGCAAAGCTTTCCCATGGGTTCGCCTGACACTGCTTCATACCGAGAGAGATACGACGGCGTTCTTCATCAATATCCAGCACCATCACTTCGGTTTCTTCACCCAACTGTACAACTTTGCTTGGGTGGATGTTTTTGTTGGTCCAGTCCATTTCAGATACGTGGACAAGACCTTCAACGCCATCTTCTATTTCAACAAAACAGCCGTAATCAGCAATATTTGTAACCTTACCAAACAGACGTGTATTTTCAGGATAACGACGAGCGATATCGACCCAGGGATCATCGCCCATCTGTTTCAGGCCAAGTGAAACACGCATGCGGTCTTTATCAAATTTAAGGACCTTAACGTCGATTTCTTCACCAACGTTGACGATTTCACTGGGGTGCTTAACACGACGCCAGGCCATATCAGTGATGTGCAGCAGGCCATCAATACCGCCCAGATCAACGAAGGCACCATAATCGGTCAGATTCTTCACCACACCTTTGGCGATTGAACCTTCTTCCATGGTTGCGAGCATGGCTTCACGTTCTTCACCACCTTCTTCTTCAACCACGGCGCGGCGTGAAACAACGACGTTATTACGACGCTGGTCTAATTTAATAACTTTAAATTCGAGTTCTTTACCTTCCAGATATCCGGTATCACGGACTGGACGCACATCAACCAGTGAACCTGGCAGGAATGCACGAATATCACCAAGATCGACCGTAAAGCCGCCTTTGACTTTATCGGCGATCGTACCGACAACGGTTTCGTTGGCATTGTGGGCAATTTCAAGACGTTTCCAGGCTTCGGCACGCTTGGCTTTTTCACGCGACAGGCGGGTTTCGCCAAATCCGTCTTCCAGTGTATCCAGGGCAACTTCAACCGCGTCACCAACATTTACACTTATTTCGCCATTGTCGTTAGCAAATTGCTCAATAGGGATAACACCTTCGGACTTCAGTCCGGCATTAACGACAACATAATCATCACTGACCTGTACAACAGTACCAGTGATAATAGAACCAGGGATCATTTGAGCCTTGACTAGACTCTCTTCGAACATATCAGCAAAGCTTTCGCTCATTTCTTTCTACCTACGGCCAATAAAGCTGACCAATTGTTGAGCCACGCATTCAACGTGGATTAAATGTATGTTTGAACCCGGGCCTGTATGCAGGCTAGATTGGGTTCAAACCCCTTACCGAAGCGATCAGGATGGGTCAATCTTGCAGAGATTCGTTGACCATGCTGATGACGCGATTGACAACTTCTTCGATATCCATGTCTGAGGTATCCAGAATGGCCGCATTGTCGGCTGGCCTGAGGGGGGATACTTTTCTCTGGCTATCACGCAAGTCGCGTTCGGCTATCTCCTCACGGAGGGCGGGC
>JAOULB010000211.1 GCA_029882235.1 Gammaproteobacteria bacterium
GGCGAAGACACCTGAGGCCAATATCATCAAGACCCCAAATATCAGTGCCTCCGTACCGCAGCTGCAGGCTGCGATCAAGGAGCTGCAGGGCAAGGGCTATGACATTCCTGATTATCCTGAAGATCCTGGCAGTGATGAACAAAAAGAGATTAAGGCGCGTTATGCCAAAGTCTTAGGCAGTGCAGTGAATCCCGCCTTACGAGAAGGGAATTCTGATCGTCGTGTGGCGGGTGCAGTGAAAGAATATGCGAAAAAACATCCTCATTCGATGGGTGCCTGGTCGGCTGATTCCAAAACAACCATCGCCTCAATGCAGGAAGGTGATTTTCATGGCAGTGAAAAATCTGCTGTTATTGAACAGGCCGGTGATCTAAGCATCGAACTCGTCAAAGATGATGGCACCACTCAGTTATTAAAAGAAAAAATTGCGGTATTGGATGGTGAGGTGATTGATGCCTCTGTCATGAATGTGAACATGTTGCGTGCATTCTTTGAATTGTCATGCCAGCAAGCACTGGAGCAGGATGTGCTGCTGTCGCTACACATGAAGGCAACCATGATGAAGGTATCTGATCCGATTATCTTTGGTCATGCGGTGAGTGTTTATTTTAAAGATGTCTTTGCTAAACATGCAGAGACCTTTGCGAAACTGGGCGTAGAGCCACGTAATGGTTTTGGTGATGTGCTCAGTCGAATTGCCGAGTTACCAGAAACAGAACGCAAGGAAATTGAAGCAGATATCGAAGCCGCTTATTCAGAACGACCAAAACTGGCGATGGTGGATTCCGATAAAGGTATTACCAATTTACATGTGCCCAGTGATGTCATCATTGATGCGTCTGTACCGGCTGCGATTCGTAGTTCTGGTCAGATGTGGGGCGCAGATGGTCAGTTGCATGATACCTGCGCGATGATTCCGGATCGAAATTATGCCGGTGTTTATCAGGCCACGATTGATTTCTGTAAGCAGCATGGCGCGTTTGATCCAACGACCATGGGCACTGTCAGTAATGTCGGTTTAATGGCGCAAAAGGCTGAAGAATATGGCTCGCATGATAAGACTTTTGAAATGCCTGCGGCAGGTAAAGTTCAGGTTAGTGATGCCAGCGGCAATGTATTGCTTGAGCATGATGTTAAACAGGGTGATATCTGGCGTATGTGTCAGACCAAAGACGCGCCAATACAGGATTGGGTCAAGCTCGCCGTTACGCGTGCGCGTATCACGGGGCAACCGGCGATCTTCTGGCTTGATGATGATCGCGCCCATGATGTGAATCTTATTGCCAAAGTTGAAAAATATCTTAAGGACCATGACACCAGCGGCCTGGAAATAAAGATCATGAATCAGAAACAGGCCACGCTTTATACATTGGAGCGTGTTAAAGCAGGGCAGGATACGATTTCAGTTACCGGCAATGTTCTACGTGATTATCTGACTGATCTATTTCCGATTTTAGAACTGGGCACCAGCGCCAAGATGCTCTCGATTGTTCCTTTAATGGCCGGTGGTGGTTTGTTTGAGACGGGTGCAGGCGGTTCTGCACCCAAACATGTACAACAGTTGCTGCAGGAAAACCATTTGCGTTGGGATTCGCTCGGCGAGTTTCTGGCCTTAGGCGCGTCTATCGAAGATATGGCGATTAAAACAGATAACGCAAAAGCAAAAGTGCTGGCTGATACACTTGATCAGGCCAATAGTCAGTTTTTAAATAACAATAAATCGCCGTCGCGCAAAGTGGGCGAGCTGGATACCCGGGGTAGTCATTTTTATCTGGCTCTGTACTGGGCTCAGGCGCTGGCGCAGCAGGATGAAGACAGTGATCTAAAAGCGCTATTTGAACCTGTTGCGACACAACTAGCAGATAACGAAGCCAAAATTGTTGCTGAGCTGAATGCGGTTCAGGGCAGCTCGGTCGATCTGGCGGGTTATTATTTACCGGATAAAACAAAGCGTGTCCAAGTTATGCGGCCAAGCGGGACGTTCAATACAGTGATTGATTCATTGGGATAGATATTTATCAGCGATACACTCTCAGGGAATAATTCTATAAAGAGATAAAATTATGATAAAGGGATTTACACAGAATTGTCATACGGAAAAAGATAAATGTCTTGTGTGTGGAGAACGTCTTCTACCTCAGGATATGCTTGTGATGCAGCAAGACGATACGCCTGTTTGTCGAGCAATTGACTGTCGCAATATCATGAGTCGCAAAGACGCAATGCCTGAACTGGCATTTGAATCCTATCTTGAACTGAATCAGAAACTGGTTCGACACCGACGTCAGGTCGGACATGCACGCAAAAGGTTTATCGCCAGCATCCAGGAGCAGGAACAACAGGAAAATCATCAAATCTGTGAGCATGTGCTGAAGCAATATCCGGAAATAGATGAAAATAATTTACAGCTTGTCTCCATCCCTTCTGGTAATAGTCAGGTAGAACCTGTGCCACAGGAACGAGTGGATAACTATCTTGGGCATTTGCGTAAAATTATTCACAAGGCTGCAAAGCTGAAACATGTCTCTGAAGCAGTTCAAGATGAACACTATACTGCGCATGAAAAATTAGTTCAGATTGAACAGCGTCTTGATGACATCACAGGATTACGTCAGGTTTCTGAGCAGCTTTGCTTTAATTGTAAGGGCGGCTGTTGTGTCACTGGCGCAAACCACGCCTATCTGTCAATCTGTTCAATAAAGCGATATATGGATCGACATCCTGAAATGTCAGCAGAGGATATTTTTGAACAGTATGTTTCGATGCTACCCGAAGCATCGATCCAGCATTCCTGTATTAATCAGACCAGTCAGGGCTGTGTTTTGCCACGTGAGTTACGTTCTGATATTTGTAATGGTCACTTTTGTGAGCCGGTAAAACAACTGCAGATGGAACTTGAGAATGAAGGTCGGTTAGGTTCTTTGCTGGCGATACAACGTTCATATAATGTTCGCAACAAATTCGAAACGGGTGTAAACAATGAGATCGTCGCTGTATTTTTATATGATTCAGATCAACAGCATGAAATAGATTTAGAGGAGCTGTTGACTGAGAGCGTTGAGTAAACCGCATATAGTTTTAATCAGGGTTTTACCGTCGTCAAACCAAATAAAAGCCACGCCTGCATGCCACCACGATACCATTTTATTTTATGTGCTGGATAGCCAATAGATAGTAAGGCGCGGATATTGGTGGGTGACTGACCACACCAGGGCCCGTTGCAATAGAACACCAGTGTTTTGGCTATTTCAAAATTCCACAGTGCACCCGTGTGCACAGCATTAAAGCGTAATTGCAAAATGTCGGCAATGGCTTCGTCAGACGCTGTTTTGTTATGGAGTTTGGTCCATGGGATATGGGTTGCGCCGGGTATCATTCCCTTTTTCAGCCAGTCGGCTTCACGAGAGTCAATGACCAGAACAGGTTTGCCGCGCGAAACCTTCTGCAAATACTCTAGTAACTCTATTTCGCCAATTGTTTCGACTCCCGGTGCCAGTTTGATCGGTTGTACGCAATAGGGTGGGCAAGGGCGCGAGGTCTGCGCAAAATCAGGGTCGACCATACTCCCAGGTTCCTGTTGACGCACAATCCGAACCGTCTTGCCTTTGTGTTTAACATCAACATAGGGGATGTCATGTGTAATATTAACTGTACGATTATTCGCTGCCTGCGTATTGTTTATTGCAAATACAAATATGCCAAGGCCGACCATCAAGGAGAAAATGCTTTTGATTTGGTGTTTGTTTGTCATTGGGCTTTATTTCTTAACCTCGAGTACTTCTAAGAATGCCGGGTGTTGAGTCAGTTATGTAATAAGTAAAGCAGTTAATTCACGAGTTTGCTATTTTGCGATAGTATTTGGAACCATAAATACTTACGCTTACTTTCTGTATATAATTAAGCGTACAAACCCGTAAAAACATGAGTGCTGATAGGGTCTGAATTAGTGTTTAACAGACTTATTCCTTACGAATATCAGGAAATATAAATGAAAATATTATTTTATCTAGTCATTGGCTTGCCAGTAATCATCGCCATGGTTTTTATTATCCTGTCTATCGCTTCGCGCAAACAACCAGAACTTGGCTTAGTTAACAATCAATTGCAGGCCTGCCCGTCTTCACCAAACTGCGTCTGTAGTGAGTTTTCTGCGGGCGATGCTTATATAAATCCACTTGAATATTCGATAGCCCGAAAAGATGTCTGGCAGGATATCAAAACGGTTATTAAATCAACGGGGGGTGAGATTCTTCAGGGGGATGAGCAATACCTTCATGCAATCTATGTCACTCCATTAATGCGTTATGTTGATGACGTTGAGTTTCGTCTGGATATGGATCACCATGTAATTCATATTCGCTCTGCTTCGCGTGTTGGGCGCTCTGATATGGGGGCGAATCGTAAAAGAGTAGAACGTATTCGCGCAGCCTTTACGAATATGTAATGTCCAGACTTGTTCTTCAGTCACACCGATCACCGCTGCCATATCCCTGGATAGATTCCTGTCTGTCATCAGTTCGGCAATGGGCGGAGTCTCATCAATATGACTATCGTTATCTTGGTGATGAGTTGTTTGATCTGATCCCTGACGAGCTGGTGAAGCAGCATCAACAACATCGAGTG
>JAOULB010000008.1 GCA_029882235.1 Gammaproteobacteria bacterium
GTCGACCAGAGACATGCTCACGTTGCTGTTTATTGGCTGACTCAGGGAGTTTTAAAAATTGCAGTAGTATAAACGTCAAAATATAAAAGACACTCATGACTGCAAAGCTACCGGCAAAGGTTGCATCATCAATCATGTCGCGTGTGAGCTTGGCAAGGTTGGGGCCGATAAAGGCTGCAATCACACCACCCGCAAGCACATAGGAAATAGCGCGACTTTTATAATCTTTATCAACGGCATCGGCGGCGGTGAATCGATAATAAAAAGCAAAGCCATTAAACATTCCAATAAATACACAACCACTGACAAAAAGCCAAAAATCATGTTGAATAATGGCATAGGTGCAAACGATGCTTGCCGTAATGCCAAAAAACGTTGCGACAATAAATGCCAGCTTGCGGCCGATTTTTGACATAAGCATAGCGGCGGGAATTGTGGTTAGCGTTCCAGCGACCAACTGTGCAGTAAAAGGTAGTGCGGCATAGGCCTTATCATCGGCCAGACTAAAACCGACCAGAACTGAAACAGTCACCGTCAATGTCGTGCCACTCATCATGAGAGCCTGACAGAGTGATAATATTGAAATATTGCGTAAATACATATGTGCCATCATAGGTTATTGATCTGGCGGATGCCATTGTTGTTTACTTTGTTAACCGTTCTGATTTACATTTGGAACAACTAACGAACAGGTGATGATATGAAGATTAAATTTTTAAGTGCCGGACTATTAATGCTGGTTTCAATGCAGGTACTGGCGGGATCAAATATAACGGTATACAAAAGCCCAACCTGTGGCTGCTGTAAAAAATGGATCACCCATCTTGAGCAGAATGGTTTTAAGGTTAAGTCTGTTGATATGCAGAGTGTGACGTCAAAGAAGATTGAGTTTGGTATTACACCGATGACGGCTTCCTGTCACACCGGTGTAATTGATGGCTATGTTGTTGAGGGACATGTCCCCGCCAAAGATATCAAGCGCCTGTTAAAGGAAAAACCCAAAGGCATTAAAGGCCTGAGTGTGCCGGGGATGCCGATTGGTTCACCGGGTATGGAACAGGGTGATCGTAAAGACAAATATGATGTGCTCAGTATCGATAAGAACGGCAAAACCAGCGTTTTTTCAAGTTATTAGGCGATTTCGCCGATAATTTCACTGCTCTCTATTTCTTCAAAAGAGTTCAGGAATAGTGAGTTATCAGGCTTGCCGAGAAAGTTGCCCTGAGCAAAATCGACGCCAATCTTTTTGAGTATATCGAGTGTTGCCTGGTTCTCAACAAACTCGGCAACCGTTTGTTTACCCAGTGCATGCGCGATCTGATTCATCGATTGCACCATGGCCTGATCGACATTGGTATGCGGCAGGCTTTGCACAAAACTACCGTCAATCTTTAATTTATCAACGGGTAGATGTTTTAAATAAGTGAAGGAACAGAAACCCGAACCAAAGTCATCCAGTGCAAACTGGCAGCCAATTTCTTTCAATTGATTAATAAAGCGCATTGCTGCCTGCATATCGGCAATCGCAGCTGTTTCGGTAATTTCAAAGGTTAGCAATGATGGATCAATGCCGGTGTCACGTAACAGACAATTGATCATCGGTAACAGTTGATTATCCCCAAAGGCATGACCGGATAAGTTAATCGAGAAACTCACAGGCTTACCATTATCATGTAGTTGGGCAAGCTGTCGAATTGCTGTGCGCACCGTCCAGCGATCAACCTGATTAACCAGCCCGAAGCGTTCAGCGGCAGGCATAAAACCACTTGGCATTATCAGATCACCATTTTCGGTGGTCATGCGTAATAGCACTTCATAATCCATGATTACGCCATCGGCAACCGAAATGATGGGTTGATAGACCAGATTAAAGCGATCCTTCTCAACCGCATCACGTACACGTGTGGCCCAACCAATGTCTTCAGCCATACCTGATTTTTCATAATCAGAGGGTTTATACATGTGAATACAGTTACGACCCTGTGTCTTGGAGATATTACAGGCCAGATCCGCCTGTGACAGAGCATCATCAACCGACGCGGTATCACCGTCGATCAGTGTGATTCCGATACTACAGGTAACGTTAAAGCTTTTACCGCTATCCATATAACGATAGCTTTCAAACAGGTGACGAATATTCTCGGCCACTCGTTCAGTGGTGTCATGATTGACGCCATATAATAGTATAGTGAACTCATCACCGCCGAAACGAGCAAGCAAATCACCTTCTCGAATATTTGCCTTTAACAGGTTTGTACATTCAAGCAGTAGCCGATCACCGGCAGCATGGCCCAGCGTATCATTCACATACTTGAATTGATCCAGGTCTAGATAAAGCAGAGCACATTCCGCGCCACTGCGTGCAACGCGAGAGATTAAACGTTGCAGTTCCTGCTGGAAGTAATTGCGATTATATAAACCCGTCAGTGAATCATGTTGTGCCTGATAGGTGAGCTCACGTTCAAAAATTTTCTGCTCAGTAATATCATGCGCTGTACCGGTAATACGAATCACATTCCCATCATCATCATAAAGTGGTTTGGCGTTAAAGCTGATGTGTTTATGGCTGCCTTCTTTGTCGACGTGCACCGTTTCATATTGCAGTAACTCCTGGCCATCAAGTACACGAGCAAAGGCATGCATGTCACGTTCATAAGACTCACGTGCCTGAAACTGTGTAAAGTTCCGACCCAGCATGTCATCAATGCTGTGACCATAGATACGTGTTGCAGCACTATTGAGATAAGTCCAGCGACCATGTAAATCCATGCTCCAGACCAGATCATGCGCAGTCTCAACCAGATCACGATAACGCGCTTCAGCCTCACGTAGTTTAAATTCAGAGGCTTTACGTTCAGAAATATCACTGACCAGACAGGTGTAAAATGTTTCGCCATCAGTCTGCATTTCACTGATGTGCAATGAAACATCAAAGATGTCGCCGAGGCCATCCTGCCCCATACACTCTCGATTGCCACAGTAGTCTTTGACATTTTCAATCTTGATTTCGGGTAATAACCAGCAGACAGGTTGGCCATGAATTTCATTGACCTTGTATTTAAATAGTTTTTCTGCTGCAGGGTTAAAGGTCACAACTTCGCTTTTATCATTAATTACAATGATCGCTTCGGCCGCGTTTTCGATAATGGCATTAACATAGGATTCCTGATCACCAAGGCGACGGAATAAGCGTCCCAGCATTTGTACCATGTAACCAATTTCATCTGTCGACTGGGGAAAAAAGCGTTTGGCCATATCGAGATAACTTGAAGAGCCATTGCTGCTGCCGATGGCATCTTCAACAGGTTTTAATGATTGATTCAGACTGCGAATGGCAAGAATAGTAATCACAAAAGCACCAAAACCAAGCAGTGCCCAGGCCAGCATAATTTCGCCAGACAGGTGATTTGTTTTCCACCAGTAATATTTCACCATTGCTGTTGTCGTAAGTAATGGAATATAGCCACCAACCAGCAGCATTTTGGTTCTCATACTAATTTGGAGCTGTGTCGTACCTGTATATTTTCCAAGACGGCCAAGTACTGACAGTGCCAGCAGATAACTGGGCATACCGACCAGAATAGCGATAACCAGTTGCAGTAGCATAAAGTTAACTAGACTGAAAAACGGTGTTGATTCTAAAACACCAATTCCCATCCAGTGCTGAATGGTTGGGAGTAAACAAACTGCGAGTAAGTGAAACGACCAGTAATTGCCACAGAAACTTTGAATATGTTGAGCAAGCGAATCAGGTAATAAGCCGCCTTTGGGATGTTGTTCTATCCAGTCATGTACTGGATTTAAGAATCGGGAAAAATGTACGCCAACCCAGACAAGAATTGTCAGATAAGGAATTAATATCGCGAGACTTGCTGTCGTTAAGAGTTCGCTTAGTTCAATGCCGCCATAGATAACCGCGATTGAGTAACCGGTTATGGGGGCCAGTGCCCAGCCGAGCGTTGTAAAAAGTGCAAAGGGCCTCGATAAGTCCCGATGGGGCTTAGTCATTAAAATTTGTTCCTGTTATGTAAGTTGGGTGGCCAATGGCCAAAAATGCAGTCAGCAGGTCTGCAAAATTCAGATTACATCATGGCAAACTTGTTCCTCTCTTTCCAGTGTTGACCCATGGGACAGGAAAATTGCCAATGTGTTGAAAATCAAAAACATAGTATCCAGAGAATCGTTCAGGTAAATTGTGATCATGGTTCATGTAATTGACCTGAAACGATTTTTTCTAAATTAAAATAAATGAAATTTTTTTTTCATTTGTTAGTATGCACATAACAAAATGTGACAGGTATCAAACCAGTTAAAACAGGGGAACTAAAATGAAACGGCGCGATTTTATCAAGGGTGTAGGTGCGGGATCGATTCTAGCGGGTGTCGGTGGCACAAAACTTGCCAATGCTGAGACTAAATACAAATGGAAAATGGTTACCACCTGGCCGAAAAATTTTCCCGGCCTGGGCACCGGAGCAAACAATCTGGCAAAACTGATTACCGCAATGAGTGGCGGACGTATTCAGGTCAAGGTTTATGGTGCCAAAGAACTGGTTCCGCCGTTTGAAGTGTTTGATGCGGTTTCACGTGGCACTGCAGAGATGGGACATGGCGCAGCTTATTACTGGAAAGGCAAAAGCGAAGCGGCACAATTTTTTGCTGCAGTACCTTATGGCCTGAATGCGCAGGAAATGAATGGCTGGCTTTACCATGGCGGTGGCATGAAGCTGTGGGAAGATATCTATGCTGACTTTAATCTGATCCCCGCCGCGGCAGGTAACACGGGTGTGCAAATGGGCGGCTGGTTTAACAAGGAAATCAAATCACTCAAAGACCTGCAGGGACTGAAAATGCGTATTCCGGGACTGGGTGGTGAAGTGTTAAAACGCGCAGGCGGCACACCAGTGAGTTTGCCCGGTGGTGAAATCTATACCTCATTACAGTCTGGTGCAATTGATGCAACGGAGTGGGTCGGTCCTTATAACGATCTTGCCTTTGGTTTGTATAAGGTGGCGAAGTTTTATTATTACCCCGGCTGGCATGAGCCCGGCACCACGCTGGAGGCGATCATCAACAAGAAGGCCTTCGCAGCCCTGCCGAAAGATTTGCAGATCATCGTGAAGAATGCCTGCAAGGTAGTGAATCAGGACATGCTGGCGGAATATACCGCGCGTAATAATGCCGCGCTGCATACGCTGGTCAATAAACACAAGGTCAATCTCAAGGCCTTCCCTGATACTGTGCTCAAGAAACTGAGCAAGCTCTCCGATGAGGTGGTGGCCGAGGTTGCGAAAAAGGATAAGGCCAGCAACAAGGTCTACACCTCTTTCCGTAAATTCCGTGATCAGGCGCGTGCCTGGCATGATATTTCAGAAGCGGCTTATATGAGGGCGCGCTCATTATAGAAATCTGGGCCAGACCCGGCAGGGTCTGGCATTTTCAGCGCTATTTCCCCAAAAAAACAAGACATCGACCCTCTATATAGTCTAGGATCGCAGCTTTTCTGTTGGCCTGACCGGTTTTTTATTATGCGAGTTCTGACTCCCCTGATATTGCTCACCAGCCTGCTGTTATCCTTTGGGGTGAGTGCACATCCTGACAAACAGGACAATTCCTGGTGGTGGGATAAGGCGTGGTGGGATCAAGGCCAGATCCCTGCAGTGACGAATCATCGCATTAAATTGAGCAACACCAGTTATGATAGCGACGGGGTAGATGTACCCGTGTTAGTGGCTCGACCAGACGACAACAGGAAGTATCCGGCGGTGTTATTCCAGCATGGCCGTCGTGGCCTGGGTGAGCTGGTACAGCGTCATGTGAAACGGCTAGCGGCGCGTGGCTTTGTGGTTTATGCGCCAGATATTTATAAGGCGCATTTCCTCGGCACTCACCCGGTCGAACATGACTATGAACTTGAAAAAGACGTCAACAGAGCCGTTGACGCATTATTAAAACGCAAGGATATCAGTAGCAAAAAGATCTGCCTGTATTCGCATACACGTGGTGGTTACTACACGTTGAAAGTGGCAACCACGTTTAAACGCCAGCAAAAGAACGTGGCCTGTTATGTGTCGTATTATCCGCACTGGCAGGATCCCAATGCACCGGAGCCAGCGCAGATTTATGGTTATGCGCCAGAGATTGATCAGTTAAACATTCCAGTGCTGGTTTTTATTGGTGAAGATGAGCAATATCAGCGTCGTCGTGTAATTGAAACCAGCATAGATATTTTGCAAAAGAAGAAACGCAAGGCACAATTGATTATCTATCCGGGGGTAGGCCGTGGATTTGATTTTCGCCCGGAAAATGTAAGAA
This sequence comes from Gammaproteobacteria bacterium, assembly GCA_029882235.1. GTDB lineage: Bacteria > Pseudomonadota > Gammaproteobacteria > UBA6429 > Thiohalophilaceae > JAOULB01. The sequence goes on from JAOULB010000008.1 coordinate 6,316, forward strand.
CCTTTGCGGATGATCTGGCTTCAAAGGATGCCATTCAACGTGCAGCAATATTTATTCGTAAGCATTTAAAATAGTAATAAACCATGGAACCCGTAGTAGCAGAGACAATGAAGTACCAGACCGACGATTTACGTATACGCGAAATTAAGGAAGTCAGCTCACCTGAGTTGATCCATGATGAGTTGCCGATTTCTGATCAGGCCACTGAGACCGTATGCGAAGCGCGTAATGCCATCCACCGAATTTTGCATAATCAGGATGATCGCATGTTACTGATCATCGGCCCTTGCTCTATTCATGATCCTGATGCGGCGCTTGAGTATGCACAGCAGTTAAAGCAGGCGCGGGAAAAATTCAGCGAAGATTTACTCATTGTGATGCGCGTCTATTTTGAAAAGCCACGCACGACCGTTGGCTGGAAAGGCCTGATTAATGATCCCGGACTGGATGATAGTTACCAGATCAACAAGGGTCTGCGACTGGCGAGAAAATTACTGCTCGATATTAATAATATGGGCGTCCCTGCCGCGACCGAGTTTCTTGATCTGGTGACACCACAGTATGTGGCCGATTTGATTGCCTGGGGCGCGATTGGCGCACGCACGACCGAGAGTCAGGTGCATCGTGAACTGGCTTCAGGTGTGTCCTGTCCTGTTGGGTTTAAAAACGGCACCGATGGAACCCTGAAAATTGCCATTGACGCGATTCGCTCTGCCAATCGGCCGCATCATTTTCTGTCTTTAACCAAGGCAGGTCGCTCGGCAATTTTTTCAACCACAGGTAATGATGACTGTCATATTATTCTGCGTGGTGGCAAGCAGCCGAATTATGATGCAAAGAGTATTCAGCAGGCTTGTAGCGAATTAAAAACAGCGGGTCTGGCAGAAAAGGTCATGGTTGATTTTAGTCATGCGAATAGCAGCAAGCAGCATGAGCGTCAGATTGATGTTGGTGAGGATATCGCCGGACAGATAAGTGCTGGCGATCAACGAATCATGGGCGCCATGATTGAAAGTCATCTCGTCGCTGGACGTCAGGATGTCATTAAGGGTAAGGATCTGACCTATGGCCAGAGTATTACCGATGCCTGCATCAGCTGGGAGCAAAGCATGCCACTGTTAGAGACATTGGCACAGGCCGTGCGTCAACGTCGACAACTCACTTAAATTTATTTCTACTCCAAAACTAAAAGCCCTGCCAGGTGGCTACATCCTGACAGGGCTTTTTTGTGTCAAAGCGTTTTACTTTGTGTAACTTGCCATTTGCTGGTTTAGGCTACGTAAATCTTTGCCAAGAGAAGTTGTTTGCTTCTCAGGTAATACTGACAGCAGCCCAACAATGGCCATTAACATCAGTAATAAAGAAAGCATTTGTTTAATCGTCATATTCATATCAACTTGTCGTTTGTGGTGTTTAATGGTTTCGTCGTGATTGAAGCAGCTACGGTACATCCTGTTCTGCAGCCGGAAATAAAGCATATCGAATTCGACAACATGCCGAAGTCAGTCATATCTGAATCTCATGTAGGAACTGTCCTACACAGGGATAAAATTAAGAAATGCCATATCCGAGCTGAAATCTCGGATATGGCGAAGGCTATCAGTTATTAACGCTAGGAGCAGAAATGGCCATGTTCCGCATCGGCCATTAATTGGTGAAAAGTATTTCCAGGTATATGAATCAGGGCGCGGTGGTCGCCGCCTTCAACATAGATGTCACTGTTTTGTTCCAGTTCCTCATCAACCAGAACATCGAAACCGTAGGCTTCCCCGAGTGCGGGTACGGCGCAGTCTTCGCAATCGTAAAACAGATCGGCAATCTCAAGCTCATTGGCGAGTTGAAAGTTGCGACCATAAATCATTCGTAATCGCGGAATGTCGACATGTTGTGATGCTGGCACCACGACCATGATAAAGCCGTACTCATCACAGAGTACAACCGACTTGGCAAGTTGTTCTGGCGGGATATGCGCTGCTTCAGCAGTGCTGAGGCTGGAGATGCTATAAGGATGTTGCAGTATCTGGTAATCAACATCCTCCCAGTCAAGAAATTCCTGTAAGGTTAGTGCGATAGCCATGACGTTCTCCTTATGGTCTTGCATTTGTGGAGTGATGTAATCATAGCGTACTTGCTATGGCTTAAATACATTTTAAAAATGTAACAAATTTTTTAGCTGGCAGGCTTTATGCAGTTGAAGATGGTTTATTAGTTGTTGACAAAAACACTTATAAATTAACGAAAATATAGATCGCAACAAAAACAGATTGTTAAGACAAAGTGTTAATGTATCAGGATCGAAATAGTCTATATGTTCTTTTTTATATTCAGTTTTGTGTCACAATATAAACTTGCAATATTGGTGTTGATTAAAACAAATAAAATATGAAACATTTTTCTGATCAGGAAAAATCTCAACAGGTGCGTGATGGTAAACGTATTGGCTATCGATTGGGTTCGATCGAGAAACAATCACGTGTAGTTGCCATGATTCATGGGCTTGCCAGCAACTCAACACGTTGGTCTGAATTTGTTATGAATACCAACTTAAAAGAGAAATGGGATTTATTGCGTATAGATTTGCGTGGCCATGCTCTTTCTGTTTGTCGTGAGCGGATTAGTCGTGACAAGTGGAGTCATGACCTGCGCGATATTATTAATGCAGAAGGCTATCAACAATCGGTTTTAATCGGTCATAGTCTGGGTGCCCAGGTGGCGATGCACTATGCCATGGAAACGCAGAAAGATTTATCTGGTCTGGTATTAATCGATCCTGTGTTTGATGCAAATCTCACCGGCATGCTTGGTGTCGCGCGGCGTTTCAAGCTTGTAATCTGGTTTTTACTTTTACTTACATGGTTTTTAAATTTACTGGGTGTGAAGAAAAAATCTTTTCCTGCAAGAGATATGCATGAGCTGGATAAAAAAACACGTGAATTTCTGAAAAATAATCCAGACAAGGATATAGCCGAACTCTATATGAATCCACTGGCGGATCTGGAATTTATTCCGCTGGCGACTTACCTGCAGGACATTATTGAAGTCGTCCGACCTGTCGGCGAGATTGAAAAAATCACCTGCCCGGTATTAGTGCTTGTTTCACGTGGCGCGTCGATGAGTGATGTCGATAAGAACGCAGAAATAATCCACCGTATGTCGGATAGTCAAATTGTCTATATTGATGCCGATCACTGGCTACTGACCGAAAAACCAGATGAAGCCAGACAGGTGATTGAAGACTGGTGTGATGGCCTGTTAGTTCGAGATCAACAAATATGAATTCAAAACACAGCTGGTTAACTTATGCCTTACTTGGACTTTGTATTATCGTTGGTCTGGGTACAAACCTGGGTGGAAATAGAGATCTGATTAGTAACTTTTTAATTTCCAACTCTAATTGGAATGGGCATCAATTTTTACCAGAGGTCTTTGCAGGTCAATACTGGCGGTTAATTACACCAATATTTTTACACTTCAGTGAAATACATATTATTTTTAATGGCCTGTGGTTATGGCAGCTTGGTCGTGTCATTGAACTGCTCGATCAAGCATGGAAACTCGGTGCAATGGTTCTGACTATTGGGCTTTTATCGAATCTGGCTCAGTATATGTTTGCCGGACCCTTATTTGGTGGCATGTCAGGTGTGGTGTATGGTCTGCTGGGATATGTCTGGGCGCAGGGCAAGTTTAATCCACGCGCCCGTCTTATTCTGAATCCTCAGATCACCGCCATGATGATGATCTGGTTTGTTGTGTGCTGGACGGGGCTGGTCGGTAATATTGCCAACATGGCACATACCGTTGGTTTACTTGTTGGGGTGATCTGGGGTTGGCTTGAGGCAGTAAACGTAAAAAATAAAATGTCGAAATAAGTGCTTATGGTTCAACCGACAGGCGTCGGCGTACGGGTTGAAAATCCTTGAAGTCATCAACCACATCATCGCTTTGTATGGTGACTTCACCATCAAAGTAGAGCCAGGTATTTTCTTCTTTTACAAAATTACTGACTTCATGCAGATAGCCATTCTGATCATCACTGCGATACCAGGCCTTGAATTCAATTACACCAAGTTTGTCTTTGCCTTTGCCTTTTTCCTTGCGCAGAATTTCCAGTTTGGTCCACTGTAAATTTTTATTGTTTTTCAGGGATATTTTCTCCGGCCGCGAGCCGGGATGCCAGGTATTACGTAGATACTGATCATTGGCCATGGTGTAGGCGCTATAACGGGCACGCATCAGCGCTTCAGCAGTGGGTGGTGGGGTGCCATGATGATAGGTTTCACAGCACTTCGCATAGCTCTTACCTGAGCCACAGGGACAGGCATTTTCATCAGTCGTGTTTTTGAAACCGGGCAATTTCAAGTTGCTATCTCTCTCAATCTCGTATCTTTAGTATAATCTACTGAGCAAAAACTACTCACTTACACATAATTAGTCTTATTGGCTATTTCCATATGAATATAGTGATTTTGCTACTTCATGGTGCAAAAATCGCATTATTCTTTGAATAAAACCTTTTATATCAAGTATTAAGCTGCTGAAATTAACAATACTTTGTAAACATTTGTGGCAATGCACTGCGTTATATGACAGCTTGTTTTATTAGCGTCCGATATGGGATATATGTTTAACAAACAGAATTAGTCTAATATTCAACATATCAGCAAAAGGAACATTTATTGTGCGAATAGCTTTAGTGGACGACGATCATCATCTGGCCGAACTGGTCAAAATCTGGTTGGAAGAAGCCGGCCATGAAACGGCTTATTTTTCCAGTGGTGTCGAATTTACCCGCATGCTACGGCGGGAAAGTTATGACCTGGTTTTACTGGACTGGATCATGCCGGAGATGGATGGCGAAGGTGTGTTGCGCTGGATGCAGGAACAGTCAATCAATGACCTACCAGTAATTTTTCTAACCCAGAAAACCGGTGAGGATGATATCGCCAAGGTGCTTGACCTCGGTGCCGATGACTACATTACCAAGCCCGTAAGACAGAAAGAATTACTTGCCCGGATTAATGCCGTGGCGCGACGTGCCTCACCCAATTCAGTGCGTGAGGTACTGGAAATTCCACCCTTTAAAATTGACATCAATTCTCATTCCCTCTATTGCAATGATGAGCTGGTAAAGATGACTCAGAAAGAATTTGAGCTGGTGGTATTCCTGTTCAAGAATATTGGACGTCTATTATCGCGTGGTCATATTCTATCGAGCGTCTGGGGTCATGGTGATGAATTCAATACGCGTACGGTTGATACTCATATTAGTCGTATCCGCAAGAAACTCGAGCTGACACCGGAGAATGGCTGGCGCCTGAGTGCGATCTATCATCAGGGCTATCGTCTTGAGCAGGTAGAAAGTGAAGAGTTGCGCGCGGGTAATCTTTAAGACTTTATTGTTACTCGGCGTCATCCTGCCTGTTTAGCCAACGACTTAAACCCAGTAAAGGGCCAAGGCTTCCCTGTGTTATTGCACGCAGGGTTTCATTCTTGCGAATGATGTTGGCGACAGGTGGGCTGTATTGATAATAAAGATCGACAAATATCTGCCCCGGTTTATTCGTGAGTAAATAGTGATCCCGAAATACTCTCAGCGAACTGACTTCACGCGTTAATGGACTTCCCCAGGCGGCTGTGGCGATAAAGCAGCCGCCCCCTCCTCCGCCACTACCCGGTATGGTTACCGTTCCATCAGTAACACGATTATCACTATCATTCGCTTCATTCGTCGCACTACTGACGACCGCAGCATGGGTTCGTGTTTCATTTGTACCAATGAAAGCAACAACGCTGACCGTCGTCGATGTACCACTCGATAAATTTCCAAGATGACAACTGACCACCTGATTGGCATGGGTGCAGTTGCCCTGAGCGGCTGTGGCTGATGTATAACTGTGTCCTGTTGGAATCATATACGTCACTGTTGTTTGCACGGCGGTATTACTACCATTATTGGTAATCGTCAGGGTGTAGGTCGTGTTTGTTCCGGATGTGACACCGCTATTATCGAGGGCAAGATGCAGGTCGGCACTGCCCGAACCTGAGTATGTGGTCCAGCCGATGTCGCTAAGTGTGGAAACAGCCAGACTTGGCGAATGATTGGGTGAGACATAAAAAGGTTCCATTACTTCATTGGGAGATACGCTGGTACTAAAGTGAGATACGGAAGAACCGGATTCGTATGTACCAGGCGCATACAAATAGACATGTGTGCCATTTTTACCAGAGCTTATAACGCCACTATTTGAGCTAACTGAACTACCGGTCCAGTGCAGGTTGCTAGTATCTGTGATGGCAGTGAGGCGCTGGCCATCCGTCATACTAGGAAAGTCAGCTGGAGTGGCACCATGGTGTTCCAGATTGTTGGTATACACATCAGTATAACCACTTAACAAAGCACCTGTGCTACCATTGATGACAGATAAAAAGCCAAGTCCATGTAAAATTTCATGCATGGCAACACTAACAAAATCGGTATGTGAGCCAGCATTGCCATCGAGACCGTAATACCAGTTTGTTAAACCCAGAACGGTTGAATTATCAACATCGCTATTAAAGGTCGCGACAATGTCGTAAGTACCATTCAGGTTACTGCCTGTTAGTGCCTCTGCCAGTGCCATGGGATACCAGGTTGATGGTGTGCCAGCACCAAAGTCTCGGGCAACAGAAACAGGGCCAGCGGATCCGAGTGTTGCACTATAGGCCGTGCCACCAAGCGCATTCATTTTTGCATCAATTTTTATTTCAATATTACTACTAATATATTGAGCAGCCAGATTGGCTGCGTATTGCATCGCATTAAGTCGCGCCTGACCGAGGGTGTTGGCGTAATTGCCTCCCACAGCAGTAAATGATGATGTGTCATTAAACCCTTCGCCAGCACCGTCCGAGTTTATTATGGTAATTGTTGCGGCATGGGCAGATAGATTAATGCAGCAAAATAGCAGCAGCACAGTGAGCCGTATGATCGAGATTCCAAACAGTGGCCGCATAAACTGCATTCTTTAGCGCACCTCAGTGGGATTAATTTTTTCTGGTTTGGTCGGTGGCGTTTCAGGTCGATAATGCTGCTCCAGCTCAAGCACGACCATGCCATTGCCATGTTGTACCTGTCTTGCGCGGGTGACCCGCTGCGTATTACTTCCAGACTGAGCATGACTTTGTTTAAGTTGTTCCAGCTGTTGGCGCGATGGCCTGGCCAATCGGCCTGTATCCGGGTCAATGAATGCCTGTAGTGAGTGGCGCGGGGGGGAGACAAGCGGATAAGTAACGATTTGCTTCGTCTGTTGTCGTTCAGAATGGATAAAAACCGAGTATCCGGTACCCAGAGAGACCAGCACTGAAACACCAATGAGTAATCTAAAGCCTGCCACAATAATACCCCGAGCAATTACGCCGTCCTTGTTTCAGTAGCGTCTCATCAGGCTTTGGCTTGATTATTTTGGGTAAAATTGTGTCATAGCGGTCATTTTGGCCTGTTTTCAGGCCAATAAAGTTGAGCAGTTCGTCTGGATGGCCGCTATAATTGCCCGCTTTTGGCCTGAGTGAATTCCCGTGACCGACATTAACAAACTCCGCAATATCGCCATCATCGCCCACGTTGACCATGGCAAGACCACGCTGGTCGATCAGCTCCTGCAACAATCAGGTACGCTGGTCACTCGAGGTGAGGCCGAAGAGCGCGTCATGGACTCCAACGATCTGGAAAAAGAGCGTGGTATTACCATTCTCTCCAAGAACACCGCCATCAAGTGGAACGACTATCATATCAATGTGGTGGACACCCCAGGCCATGCCGACTTTGGTGGTGAGGTGGAGCGTGTGTTGTCGATGGTGGATTCGGTTCTACTGCTGGTCGATGCCGTCGAGGGGCCAATGCCACAGACTCGCTTCGTCACCCAGAAGGCACTGGCGCGCGGCCTGAGACCTATCGTGGTCATCAATAAGATTGACCGTAATGGGGCTCGTCCTGACTGGGTTGTTGATCAGACTTTTGATCTGTTTGATCGCCTCGGTGCTACCGATGAGCAGCTCGACTTCCCGGTTGTGTATGCATCAGGTCTATCCGGCTATGCCAGTGATGATGCCGATGCACGCGATGGCGATATGGAGCCGCTGTTTAAAATGGTTGTCGAGCATGTTAAACCCCCCGAGGTGGATGTCGATGGCCCATTCCAGATGCAGGTGAGTGCGCTGGATTACAATAGTTATGTTGGTGTAATCGGCATTGGCCGAATTGCCCGCGGCAAGGTTAAGACCAATAGCCAGGTGGTGATCCTCGACACCGAAGGCAACAAGCGCAATGGCCGCATATTACAGATCAATGGCTTTATGGGGCTGGAACGTGTTGAAATGCCTGAGGCCCAGGCCGGTGACATCATCACCTTTACCGGTATCGAGAAACTGAATATTTCGGACACCCTGTGTGATCCGAGCCAGCCTGAAATTCTACCCCCACTGTCGGTAGATGAACCGACCGTGAGCATGACCTTTCAGGTTAATAACTCACCGTTTGCAGGCAAAGATGGCAAGTATGTAACTTCACGCCAGATCCGCGAACGTCTTGATCGTGAGTTGATACATAACGTGGCACTGCGCGTCGAAGATACCGGTGACCCCGACAAATTCCGCGTCTCAGGTCGAGGCGAATTACATTTATCTATCCTGATCGAAAACATGCGTCGTGAAGGTTACGAGCTGGGTGTGTCGCGTCCTGAAGTTATTCTTAAAGAAACGGATGGCGAAAAACAGGAACCTTTTGAGAACGTCACCATCGATGTGGAAGAACAACATCAGGGTGGCGTGATGGAACGCCTCGGTACTCGTGGTGGTGATCTCAAAGACATGATTCCCGATGGCAAAGGTCGTGTACGTCTTGATTATGTAATGCCCTCTCGTGGACTGATCGGTTTTCGTACCGAGTTTATGACCGCAACCCAGGGTACAGGCCTGATCTACAGTGTGTTTAGTCATTATGACAGTATGAAGACAGCGAAATTTGGTCAGCGTATCAATGGTGTATTGATCGCCAATGGGCCTGGTAAGGCCCTGGCCTATTCTCTCTTTAACCTGCAGGAACGTGGCCGTTTGTTTATTGGTCATGGTGAAGAGGTCTATGAAGGTATGTTGGTCGGTATTCACTCACGCGATAATGATCTGGTGGTGAACCCACTCAAGGGTAAACAGTTAACCAATGTCCGCGCTGCCGGTACTGATGAAAACCTGATCCTGACCCCGCCAATTATTATGAGTCTGGAACAGGCGCTGGATTTTATTGATGATGATGAGCTGGTGGAAGTGACACCTAATAGTATTCGTCTGCGTAAAAAGCTGTTAGTTGAACACGAACGTAAAAAAGCGTCGCGCGCACCAAAGTCCTAGAAAAGTCGTAGGGTGGGCATTGCCCACCGCTACCGATCAAACCTGAAATCCTTATTGGTGGGCTATGCTCACCCTGCTTCCTGTTTATAAACACGAAAGAAAGCATCAGGCGCGCTTAAATTCTCGCTGGCACTTGGCCTATCAAGGCGTCCTCGTTATGATGAGCTAAACTCTATTAAGAAATAGAATAAAAACCTTGAAGGAGGCGCGGTTATGATTGGCAAGAAAAATGTTGTCTTTGGATTTCTTTATCTCGTATTAACAGCATCACTTGGACCTTATATGGTCGTCAACATGTTCCCGGACATGGGTGCAGCGGCACAGGAAAAGCAGGCCAAGGTTGGTCGGCTACAAGCATTAAAAGAAAATAATTTTGAAGAAAACCTCGAGCCATTAAAAGATGGCGCCATTGCCCGCGCGAATACGGAAGGTCTGCTGGCCTTCAACAAACTTTATAATGCCAGACAACCTATTGATGGTATGAAAGCAGGTCCACATGCGCATGGTAATCTTGAAGCTGTGCTGAATATTCTTGCTGGTCTTGCCTTATGTTTTATTGCCGTGTCACCGATGTTTAAACAGCTTATTAGTTGGGTGTTTATCGCTGGAGCAGTACTTCACTCTGGCGTGTTGTATGCGCTTGCGTTTGGTATTGAATGGGTCAGTATCGTACGCCCCCTTGGCCCATGGTTGGTGTTACTGGGTCTGTTATTAATCGGTATTGCGGCCTTAATGGGTTTCAAAGGTGAGCTCGTTAAAGACGAGTAGATATATAAAGATATAAAGATGGAAACACTCTATCCTGATATTCGACCTTATGAGACCCATCGTCTCAAGGTCGAAGAACCTCATGAACTCTATATCGAAGAGAGCGGAACACTGGAAGGGATTCCTGTGTTGTTTGTGCATGGTGGTCCGGGTGCGGGCTGCGAGAGTTATCACCGCTGTTTTTTTGATCCGGAAGTTTATCGAATCATCCTGTTTGATCAACGCGGTGCGGGTAAGTCCACACCCCATGCCGAGCTTGACGGGAATACCACTCAGGCACTGGTTGCTGATATGGAAGCGATTCGTGAACATCTGGGTATCGATAAATGGGTGCTGTTTGGTGGCTCATGGGGTTCGACCTTATCGCTGGTCTATGCCGAAACCCATCCCGAACGTGTCAGTGGTTTAATTCTACGCGGTATATTTTTATGCCGTAAAAAAGAGATCGACTGGTTCTATCAAGAGGGGGCCAGCCGGCTGTTTCCCGATCTATGGCAGGATTATCTCAAGCCTATCCCTGAGTCAGAACGTGATGATATGTTGCCCGCTTATTATAATCGCTTAACGGGTGATGATGAGCTGGCACGTTTGGGTGCGGCCAAGGCCTGGTCGATCTGGGAAGGACGTACCGCCACGCTGAAACAAAATAAAAATGTGCTTAACCATTTTGGTGATACACATACGGCTTTGAGTCTGGCACGAATTGAGTGCCACTACTTTATGAATAATTCTTTTCTGCAAGACAATCAGATCCTGCGCGATGCCGCTAAGCTAAAAGATATTCCCGCTGTGATTGTTCATGGTCGTTACGATGTTGTTTGCCCAATCGAAAGTGCCTGGGACTTACATCAGGCCTGGCCCGAAGCTGAGTTTCAGATCATCCCCGATGCTGGCCACTCTGCGACCGAGCCCGGTATTGTTAATGCCTTGATCAAGGCTACACGGAAAATATCACACAAGCTTTCATGATCGGTTTGCTGCAGCGCGTTACAGAAGCTCGAGTTGATGTTGGCGGTAAAACCATCGGCCAAATTGCACAGGGTATTCTGGTTCTGGTCGGTGTCGAAAAAGGCGATGATGCAAGCAAGGCAGATCGACTGGCAAAACGATTAATTACTTATCGTGTCTTTGCTGATGACGAAGATAAAATGAATCTCAGTGTCAGTGATATCAATGGTGGTGTTTTACTCGTCCCCCAATTCACCTTAGCGGCAGATACTCGCAAAGGCACACGGGCAAGTTTTACCTCTGCCGCTGAACCCGCTATTGGAAAGCA
>JAOULB010000212.1 GCA_029882235.1 Gammaproteobacteria bacterium
CATTATCATTGGTGGTGTCAAAATTCCGTTTACCCAAGGCATGGAAGCGCACTCTGATGGTGATGTGCTGATTCATGCCTTGTGTGATGCCTTGCTTGGCGCTTTAGCTCTGGGCGATATCGGTCAGCATTTTCCGGATAACAGTGACGACTATAAAGGTATTGATAGCCGAGTTTTACTACGCAAAGTAAATGAGTTGCTACAAGAAAAGAGTTATAGGCTGAGTAATGCCGATATGACTATTATTGCTCAGGCACCAAAAATGGCCGAACATATCCTCGCTATGCGTAAAGTTCTAGCAGATGATCTACAAACATCGGTTGATAATATCAGCATCAAAGCAACCACCACTGAAAAAATGGGCTTCACTGGACGTGGTGAAGGTATCGCCGCCCAGGCGATTGTTCTGCTCGAAAAAATCTGACCACGTTAATGTCACACTTACAACAACTTGCCTATGTCTGGCCACAGCTGAATGCGTCTGCGCAATGGCGCGTTGAGTTAGAGGACTTTCAGGTTTATGAAGAGTTAGGGTTTGACCCCGATGGTGAAGGGGAGCATGTTCTATTGCAAATACAGAAGCGCAATGCCAACACCCAATGGGTGGCGAAACAACTGGCCAGATTCGTCGATGTTAAAAACATGGATGTCAGTTATGCTGGATTAAAGGATCGATTCGCAGTTACAACGCAATGGTTTAGTGTGCGCCTTGCAGGCAAACTCAATCCCGACTGGAATGCATTTAATAATGAAGAATATCAGGTGCTGCAAAACCATTTGCATCGACGCAAATTAAAAAGAGGCAGCTTACGCGCTAATCACTTTAAAATAATCTTACGACAAGTTGCAGGTGACCGAGAAGAACTCGAACAACGCTTAAACCTGATTCAGGAAAATGGAGTGCCAAACTATTTTACTGAACAACGTTTTGGCCGCAATGAAGACAATCTTCGTCAGGCCGAACTCATGTTGACCGGACAGCGGCGTGTTAAAGATAGAAATAAACGCAGCCTGTATTTATCCGCAGCACGCTCCATGTTGTTTAATCATGTGTTATCTCAACGTGTGCAACAACAGACGTGGAATAAAATTTTACCTGATGAGATTGTCATGCTCGCTGGTTCTCGAAGTTCATTTATTGCCGATGATGTTGATGAAGCAATTGAGCAACGTCTACATGACTGGGATATTGATCCCAGTGGCCCATTGGTGGGGGATGGCGATAAAAATATTCTCGAAATAGAGCGCGAAATGCTTGCTGCGTATAAAGACTGGTGTGAAGGACTAGCACGAGCGCGTTTGGAACCCGCAAGACGCGCATTACGCTTGCAGGTAAAAGATTTACAGTGGCAATTTAGAGATGAAGATCAACTCTATCTTGAGTTTAGGTTAACAAAAGGCGCGTATGCTTCAGCAATTATTCGGGAATTGCTAAATGCAGAAAGACCTATGAGGCAATCTTGAACTGTGAAATAAGTTCCTGTAACTGACCGGCCAGTTTCGCCAGTTCGTCACTGGATGAGGTCGTCTGTCGCGCACCATCTGCCGTTTGTTCTGATACCTGACTGATGCTAACAATACTTTTATTCATTTCTTCTGCCACAGCGCTTTGTTGTTCTGATGCGCTGGCGATCATGGTGTTCATTTCACTGATAGTAGTGACTGCTCGAGTAATCGCATCGAGGGCTTCAGCCGCTTCATTGGCCTGACTGGCACCTTTTTGTGCTTTTTCGACACCCTGTTCCATAACCGATACGGCGTTTTGGGCACCATCCTGAAGACGGGTAATCATTTGCTCAATTTCCTGAGTTGATTGTTGAGTGCGACTGGCCAGGGTTCGCACTTCATCAGCTACAACTGCAAAGCCACGACCTTGTTCACCGGCTCGCGCGGCTTCAATCGCAGCGTTCAGGGCGAGCAAATTAGTCTGTTCAGCAATATCTTTAATTACATCAAGAATTGCACCAATGTCTTCGCTATCTTTTTCAAGCTTATGAATGACTTCGGCCGCATGTTCGACCTCAGTTGCAAGTTGAGAAATCGCTTCCGAGGTTTGTTGTACAACAACTTTACCACCCTGAGCATCGTTGTCGGCGCTGGTGGCAGAGCCTGCAGCAGCAGAGGCATTGCGTGATACTTCCTGGACTGTTGCGGCCATTTCATTCATTGCAGTGGCTACTTGATCAGTTTCTGCACGTTGGCGATCGACACTAATCGCGCTTTCCTTTGCCACCATGGAAAGTTCTTCAGCCGCAGTGCCTAGTTGAGTTGTAGCACTCATGATTTGCTGGATCAGCGCCTCAAACTTTTCAACCATTTCATTAAAGTTATGTGCGATCTGACTCATTTCATCTTTGGTATTTAAATTCAAACGTGTTGTCATATCACCATCAGAGAGTTTTTTCGTGGCTTCGCCAACCTGACGAATACTCTGATTGACTGAAATATTCAGGCCTGTAAATAAATAACTTAAAGCCAGTATTACTGAAATAGCGATGAGCAGGGCAGCATTTCGTAACAAGGTGCTGCGTTTAATGCGTTTGTTAAAAATATTATCAAGTTCAGGTGTGATCGCATCATACAACTTGAAGCTTTTGTTGATCGCATTAGTGCCTGAGTTAAATACGCTGGCGCTGTCCGCTTGAATTGTTTCAGGCTGGATTAAATCGCGCTCAAGCAACTCAATGAACTGGTTGATGCTTTTTACATTTTCAGCGGCGATTGCAGAGAGGGCGTTTTCAAGATTCGGGTTTTCCTTCAATATAATCTGCAGATTGCTCGTCAGCGTTTTAATATTATCCTTCATTTGGTTAATAAGTACGGATAACTGAATGTACAATTGTGGGGTAAACTTTCCTTCTGTGGCGATGCCGCTTGCGACACCTCGACTTTGTCCAATTGTGTCTGTTAGCTCAGGCAACTGACTGACTAAAACTTTTCCCAATAGTGAGCCATCTATTTTGGGATCTAAAGCAATCTCTGATGTGATTGAAACATGTACAAGCAAGTCTTTAAGCTTATTAATTATTTTTGAATGAGCATTAAAGCTGACTTCGGTTGTTTGTGATGACGAATCTGACTTAATACTTTTCCAGAGACGGATGATTTCCTGTACTTTGTTTTCAGTAAATAACTTGCTGGTCAGTTGTTTGTCGATTGAATCAAGTGTGGCAAGATTTGAGTCGATCTTTTTCTGTAACGAAGTTATTTTATCTTTGAAACTGGTATTCCCTTTTAAAAGAGAGTGCGTCATTCCTCGATGCTTTGGAATATCCTCAATCAATGGGCGAATGAGTTTTATATAGTCAAGTCCAATTAGTTCGTGCTTTTCAAGCACAATATCGGCATTGTGATTTGCGATTAAGGACCATGTCTGGATCAGCATGGGGATGATCACGATCAGATTTAGTACGGCAAACTTAACCGGATAACTCATCCGATTCATGATCGCTATAGCTGGCTTAAACAGGGCTTTCACATACTGCTCCGGTACTGAAATATTATTCTAATGGCACACAAAAAATAAGTGCGAATGTTTCTAAACCCATGGTTTTAAAAACTATCGGCCTAGATTAGATATAGCTTTAGATGTCGTTCTAATACTTTTAGAGGTGATTAACGTAGACGTTTGAGCAGGACATAGATCGCTCCTGTGCCTCCATCCACGGGGCGGGATGAGCAAAAGGCGAGGATTTGATCCTTCTGTTTTAACCAGTGATTTACCTTATTCTTCAACACAGGTAATTTTCCAGGTGAGCCATGACCTTTACCATGAATAATACGCACAGTTCTTAAGCCGGATGAGACACTTTGGTTGATAAAATTGCTCAATGCAGCACGCGCTTGGTCAGATGTCATTCTATGCAGATCCAGTTCAGCCTCGATACTGTACTGGCCTCGACGTAGTTTTTGCAGGACTTTGGGTTGAATACCGTCACGGGCAAAGAGTAGTTCCTCGCCTGTTTCAACCTCAGCAAGGTCAATAGGGTCTGATAGCATATCCTTGAGCACCTGTTGATCATCCTGTTCACGTTTTGCCGGGCGAGGTGGTCGGGATTGACGAAAGGGTGGGACTTTATCTTGAGCTAATTCTCGAATATCGCTGAATTCTGCTCGAAACAGTTCGGCGTCGTCATCGGGATTATCGTTGTTTTTGCTCATTTGTTTTAATCGGTTCATTCAGCTGATTAAGATGCTACATTTTTTTCCTGCGCAGGACTATGAAAATGGCCGGTTTCCAGTATAGTTACAGCATGTTGAAAGGCTTGTTGTTTTAACAATGCACATCTTAATAAGTAATGATGACGGATATGAAGCCCCAGGGATTATTCAGTTATCACAACAACTTAAAGCATGTGCGGACATCACGGTGGTTGCCCCTGAACGAGATCGAAGTGGCGCCAGCAATTCCCTGACCCTCGAATTACCCCTACGTGCACGCACTATGCCGAATGGTTTTGTGCGTGTTGATGGCACACCGACAGATTGTGTGCATCTGGCCATTACCGGGCTATTGCAGCAGGAACCGGATATGGTGATCTCAGGCATTAATGCCGGCGGGAATCTGGGTGATGATGTGCTGTATTCGGGGACGGTTGC
>JAOULB010000213.1 GCA_029882235.1 Gammaproteobacteria bacterium
GGTAAGAAAATCCTCGGCCACGGCATCAACCACAATAAACCGTTTTGCCGCAATACAGCTTTGGCCTGCATTTAAAAAACGTGACTGCACCGCAGTCGCAACGGCCTTATCCAGATCGGCATCTTCAAGCACAATAAACGCATCCGAACCGCCCAGCTCCAACACCGATTTTTTTAAACAGGCCCCGGCGGTACTGGCGACCTGTCGTCCAGCTGGTTCGCTACCGGTGAGTGTCACCGCATGAATGCGCGTATCTTCGATCACCTGTTTCACGGTCGATGCAGGGATCATTAAGCTACGAAACACCCCATCAGGAAAACCGGCCTGTCTGAATACATCTTCAATCGCCAATGCACATTGGGGGACATTCGAGGCATGTTTGAGCACACCGGTATTGCCTGCCACCAGCGCCGGTGCGGCAAAGCGGAATACCTGCCAGAAAGGAAAATTCCATGGCATCACGGCAAGCACTGTGCCGAGTGGCTGACGTGCAACAAAACTTCGACTGGCGTCACTGGCAATCACTTCATCCTGTAAGAACTTTTCACCGTTATCGGCATAAAAGTCACAACCAAGCGCGCTCTTTTCAACTTCTGCGCGCGCCTCACCAATGAGCTTGCCCATTTCCTGGGTGATTAATTCTGCATATTTTTGTTGGTTATCACGTAGAACCTGCGCGGCCTTACGCATCAAAGCACATCGCTCGTCCAGTGGCGTTGCGGCCCAGTTCGGTGCCACTGCCGCAACCTGTGACAGGGTATTTTCTAATGTCTGAGCATCCCAGCCTGGGATTTCAGTGATCTTTTCTCCATTTACTGGATTAATTGCTATAAAACCCATTGTCGCGCCTCTCAATAAATACCATTTTTTTTTATTTATTAGCTAAGTATAGCCTGTAGCAACTGGAACACTGCAAATGCGCCAACTAGACTTAAAAGCTAAGTCTGCTTTGTTTTGATGCTGCCGAAACTCTTACTAGATAAAAATACCAATGCTGGTCTTTGAACAAAAGAATATTTGTGTGCTTGGAGGTACTGGTTTTGTTGGCCAGCATCTGGTGAGTCGTCTGGTGCGTGATGGCCACCACGTCCGTATTCTCACACGGCACCGTGAACGTCATCGTAGTCTACTGGTTTTACCCACGGTTGAAGTGATTAAGGCCAATATCCATAACGAGAATGATCTGAACAAATATTTTGCGGGTCAGGATGTGATTATTAATCTGGTTGGCATCCTGAATGAATCCGGCAACAAGGGCAAAGGTTTTCAAAAGGCCCACGTGCAACTGGCACAAAAGGTTGTGCAGGCCTGTGAACACAATAAGGTCACACGCCTGTTGCACATGAGTGCCTTAAACGCATCTGCTGATCCAAAAAATGTTGTCAGTCACTATTTGCATACTAAGGGGCAGGCCGAGGAACTGGTGCATGTGATCAAGGGACTGGATGTCACCAGCTTTAGACCTTCCGTGATCTTTGGACCCGGCGACAGCTTTTTTAATCGCTTTTATCAACTACTAAAACTCACCCCCTTTGTAATGCCGCTGGCCTGTCCAAATGCCCGCTTTGCGCCGGTTTATGTCGGGGATGTGGTCAGCGCCATTGTGCATTGTCTATACGATGCGCGCACCTGTGATCAACGTTACGATCTCTGTGGACCAAAGTCGTACACCCTGTTGCAGTTGGTAAAATTTACTGCCAGTTTTCTGCCCTATAAAAGACGAATTATTGGTCTGCCACCTGTTTTATCAAAACTACAGGCGTTAATCATGGATTTTGTACCCGGTAAACCTTTCTCAAGAGATAACTATCGTTCCTTGCAGGTCGATAGTGTGTGCAAAGGAAAATTCCCGGAGATTTTTCAGCTTACACCAAGCAGTATTGAAGAAATCGTGCCTCAGTATCTGGTCAATCGCTGTGAACGCGGTAAATTTCAGGATTACCGCAATCATGCACGTAGGAAATAACGCTGTTGCTTAGATCATCATAGCCAGGCAGGTTTTGTTCAGGCTATCATCCCGCTATGAAAACTTATCTTGTTGGTGGTTGTGTACGTGACAAACTGCTTGGTTTGCCGATCAAGGATCGCGACTGGGTGGTTGTTGGCACGAGTGTCGAACAAATGCTTGAACAAAACTATCAACAGGTCGGTAAGGACTTCCCGGTCTTTCTGCATCCCGAGAGTAAAGAAGAATATGCGCTGGCGCGAACCGAGCGCAAAACCAGCCCGGGTTATACAGGTTTCAGTTTTCATGCCGATGCCGATGTCACGCTTGAAGAAGATCTACAACGCCGTGATCTGACCATCAACGCCATGGCTGAAACTGAACAGGGCGAGATTATTGATCCCTGGAACGGCTTAAAAGATATTGAGCAACGTATTCTCCGACATGTCTCACCCGCATTCAGTGAAGACCCCGTTCGAATCTTACGTATCGCTCGTTTTGCAGCACGTTTTGCCAAGCTGGAATTTACTGTAGCCGATGAAACCATGCAGCTGATGCAGGACATGGTCAACAATGGTGAAGTCGATGCACTCGTGCCCGAACGGGTCTGGCAGGAAACCCATGCAGCGTTAATCGAAGATAACCCCGAAGTATTTTTTAACGTATTGCGTAACTGTGGCGCCTTGGCCAAACTGTTTCCAGAAGTGGAAAGACTTTATGGTGTACCGCAGCCAGAACAATATCACCCCGAGATCGATACCGGTGTGCATACCATGATGGTGTTGCAGCAGGCCTGTAAACTAAGCGAAGCACCAACAGTTCGCTTTGCTGCGCTGGTGCACGATCTGGGTAAAGGTACAACGCCTGAAAATGAATGGCCGAAACATATTGCGCATGAAGAACGCGGCGTGCCACTGGTGAAAGATCTCTGCACGCGCTTAAAAGTACCGAATCACTTTCGTGATCTGGCCGTGATCGTCACGCGCTATCATTTACATTATCACCGTGCCGATGAACTACGACCAGAGACTATGCTGAAAACACTGTTAGCTATTGATGCCTTTCGTCGCCCGGATCGCTTTGAAGAATTTCTGCTTGCCTGTGAAGCCGATTCACGTGGCCGCACAGGTTATGAAGATAAAGACTTTGATCAACCTCGGCTTATGCGTGATGCATTACAGGCTGCCAATGGTGTAGATATTAAAGCGATTACAGAGCAGGGGTTCACGGGTGAGAAACTGGCGAATGAGATTAAACGCCAGCGCAGTGAGGCGATTGCGCAACTACGAGCGTAGTTTTAAATCAGCTCTTTACTTCAACCTTATAACCACCAAACTTTCTGATATTCAACACGCCAGTATCAAAAATAAGATACTGACCTTTAATACCTTGTAACACGCCACTAACTGCTGGTGTTTTATCAAAGTTATGTGCCTTTATTTTTTCTGGATAGATATCAACCGGGAAATTGATGTCCTGTTGTTGTTCGTCGGCCAGGAACTCAAAGGCATCACTGCCAAGTTCTTTTTCCAGTTGCTGCAGTTCTTTTGCACATACTTTTAACAGCTCATCACGACGTGCAATTAAATCCGCGTGTTCAGGTTCACCCTTGAGCATACGTTGCCAGTTGGTTTTATCAGCGATGTGTTGTTTCAGAATCACTTCAAGCCGACCAGACACCAGTCGATCTTTAGCGCGAAACACGGCAATGGCAGAACTGGCGCCCTGATCGATCCAGCGTGTGGGGATTTGTGAGCCGCGCGTAATCCCAACCTTAACCCCCGATGAGTTCGCCAGATAAACATAATGATCCTGAAAACAATGTTGTTCACCCCATTCAGGTTCACGACAAGTGCCTTCATGAAAATGGCAGGTCTCAGGCTTGACGATACACATATCGCATTGCGCCAGTGATTTAAAACAGGGGTAACAATAACCCTGACTAAAACTTTTATTGGTTTTACGACCACAATGCACACAGTTGATTTCATCAAGGAATTTGATTGAAAGTTTCTTGCCAATCACCTCATTGAGTTTTACCAACTCATCTCCGACGGGCAGCTTGTAGTCCACTGGCGAGGCCAGCGTGGTTTTCATTTTGGCGAGATTACCTTTGGTCGGCATAGCAAGAATACTTGATAACTAACAGAAACTTACGAAGTAGGTTGAGACTTACGACCATGATGTTTCTTACCCGGTCGACGCGGCCGTTGACCATCTTTGGAATGTCGACCACCGGTATGTTTTTTACCATGATGAGGACGTTCTATTTTGACTGGCGGCTGTGGTTTGATCAATAAATCAGCCGTAATGCTTTGCATTGGGATCTTATGGCCAATGTATGCTTCGATTTCAGGCACGGTGAAGACATATTCATCACAGGCAAAGCTAATTGCCTCACCTTTGGCACCGGCACGTGCCGTACGACCAATACGATGCACGTAGTCTTCGGCCTGCTGGGGGATATCAAAATTAATCACATGTGACACCGCCGGGATATGCAGACCACGTGCGGCCACATCGGTGGCGACCATGATCGATAGCTCACCTTCGGTAAATTCTTTTAACAGACGCGTACGTTTATTCTGCGGCACATCACCCGATAACAACGCAACTT
>JAOULB010000214.1 GCA_029882235.1 Gammaproteobacteria bacterium
AATTCAGCTCATTGAGGAAGGTGTGAATGATTATATTATTAAACCCATTAAACCTGATGCTCTGGTTCAACGTGTCAAAGATGTCTTAAAAGATACCAAGGTTATTTAAATGTTTACTCTACTAAATTTCCATACAAATCGTGTTCATCACTGTTTATGATTTTAACATCGACAAACTCACCAGCTGAGAGTCCTGTTTCACCTTCAATATAAACTACGCCATCAATCTCTGGTGCATCGGCCTGACTTCTTGCAATCAAGCCATGTTCATCTTCACCATCCACAATGACGGTTAAGGTCTGACCGACTTTAGCTGCCAGTTTATTCGCACTAATACCTGCCTGCAGTTGCATAAATTCTTCCAGCCGATCCTGCTTCTCAGCTTCTGAAATGGGGTTGGGTAATTCATTTGCCTTCGCGCCTTCTACTGGCGAATAAGTAAAGGCACCAACACGATCAAGCTGGGCTGCTTTGATAAAAGACAATAACTCATCAAAGTCCTGTTCTGTCTCACCGGGGAATCCAACAATGAAGGTGCTGCGCAATGTGATATCCGGGCAGACACTCCGCCAGGACTCAAGGCGGCGTAAAACATTCTCACTATCTGCAGGTCGTTTCATTGCCTTGAGTATGCGTCTGCTTGCATGTTGTAGTGGCACATCAAGATAGGGCAACACATATCCCTCGGCCATGAGTGGAATCACTTCGTCGACATGCGGATAGGGATAAACATAATGAAGTCGTATCCATGCGTCCAGCTCGCCCAGAGCTGCCGCCAGCTCTTTAAAGCGCGTTTTAAGAGGACGACCACCCAGCAGATCGGTTTTATATTTAACATCGACACCATAGGCGCTGGTATCCTGCGAAACCACCAGTAATTCACGCACTCCGGCAGTCACCAGCGCCTCCGCCTCCTTCATCACCTCGCCCACCGGGCGCGAATCAAGATCACCCCGTAGTGCCGGGATAATGCAAAAGGTGCAACGATGGTTACAGCCTTCGGCAATTTTTAGATAGGCATAATGGCGTGGTGTTAGCTTAATTCCGCCCGGGGGGATCAGGCTGGTATAGGGATCATGCTCAGCAGGGAGATGTTGATGCACGGCCTCCATCACCTCGTCGAGCGCATGGGGCCCCGTGACCGCCAGCACGCTTGGATGCGCCTGTTGCACAAGATCGCCTCTGGCACCAAGACAGCCCGTGACAATGACCTTGCCATTTTCCTGCAGGGCCTCACCAATGGTCTCAAG
This sequence comes from Gammaproteobacteria bacterium, assembly GCA_029882235.1. Classification (GTDB taxonomy): domain Bacteria; phylum Pseudomonadota; class Gammaproteobacteria; order UBA6429; family Thiohalophilaceae; genus JAOULB01. The sequence continues at coordinate 1,251 of JAOULB010000214.1, forward strand.
CGATTCGGCCACCGCGTCATCGATAAATCCACAGGTATTCACAATCACCAGCCCGGCATCGGCATACTGATTTACAAATTCATAGCCCTCGGCTCTAAGCTGAGTCAGGATCCGCTCTGAATCCACGGTCGCCTTGGGACAACCCAGGCTGATAAAACCAATTTTGTGGCTCATTTATATAACCCTGCGACAGTTTCTTTTTGTCAATTTATGTAAAAACCTTATAGATTATCTGCCAATATGCCGATAGAAAGTTTAGTCGTCACAATCTCAGGAGATTTAATGAAAAAGCTGACTGCCCTTATTGCTGACGATTCGCTCTCGGCCCGAACGTTTCTGCGTGATGCTCTGCAACAGGCTGGTATTAGCGTCACCGAAACTAAAAATGGGGATGAGGCGTGGTTGCTTACAAGACAACACCAGTATGACCTGATACTCACCGATCTTTATCTGCCCAGACTTAGTGGAATTGAGCTTACCAGCAAGCTTCGTGCCCAAACCGAATATGCCAGCACACCTATTCTGGCGGTCTCTAACAATAAAGCAAGTATTAAAAAAGATGCGATTAAAAATGCCGGTGCCTCTGGAATGATTCGCTTACCGATTAAAATTGATGAGCTACATACCGTCCTGAAAAAACTGCTCCCAATCTAGCCGCCCTGCAGACTTTAATGGTCTATTTGTAATTTAATCACGCTGTTTTGCTAAATCTAACCCCTGGTTTGTCGATATATGACTTACTGCTTTAGTAAGGAACTGAATCCGGGTCAGGATCCAGTCCTGGCTGAACTGAGTTCTTGAGGGATTAGTCATGCTCGTTAAATGTAAAATACTGATTATTGACGCCGCTGAATCCACGCGTTCTTTCATGCGCTTCATATTAAATAACGCCGGCTATCGTGTAACAACCGTCAATTCCGGCGTTAAGGCTTATCGTGAAATCGAAGAAGATAATTTTGATGTTATCGTCATCGACTTGCGATTACCTGATGTCGATGGCATCGAACTGGTAAGAGAGGTTCGGAAAATTAGCACGTTTGAGACCATCCCAATTCTTGCCGTCACCCAGTTCTTTAATACAGAGACTCAGGAAGAAGGAGCTGCTGCAGGCATTACCCACTGGATAACCCAACCCGTCTCACCCAAGAAGTTGCTCGCAATCGTGGATGAAATAAGTCCGGCAGCTGAAACCTTTGATGATGAAATTGTTGCACAGCTGATCAAAGACAATAGCTAACGATTATTGGTCACACAGATTTTCAGCCTTGTCGTTTGGCTAATAACCAAGTAACACACTCAGTTAATATCCCTAAATTCTATACTGCCTCTGCCGATATAGCCTACACGAGATTTGTTAAAGGCAGCTCCAGGTGAAAACCTTGAGTCGCAAAGTCACCGGTCTAAGGAGCGCAATAGCCGCTCTATGACAGCGGAACCGCCAAAGGAGATAGACATGAGTCAGCAAGCAAGTATTCTGGTTGTCGATGATGCCGATACCATTCGTCATTTGATGCGCTTTAGCCTGAGCAAGGCCGGGTTTGAAGTAAAGGTTGCCGCAAACGGCCACGACGCACTGGCGCTAGCCCGGAATAATAAGTTTGATGCCATTTTCACTGATATACACATGCCTGAAATGGATGGTATTAGCCTGATCAAGGCCCTGCGTGAATTACCCGGTTATGCCTCAACCCCGATTCTGGCACTGACCATGACCAATACGGATCATATTAAAAATACCGGCAAAGAAGCGGGCGCAACGGGCTGGATCAATAAGCCTGTCTCACCACCCAGAGTGATTGAGTTACTGGCAAGACTTGGGGTGGCAACAATACCGCCGACAGGACAATTTGCCTGATTGTGACGAGCTTCTCAGATTGAAAACCGGGCATGACCCGGTTTTTTGTTTTTCATATTTCTCTTTAATTATCAACGACTTGAATAACCATCTTTTTTTGTGAGCCTTATCACATCTTTAATACCCCAGAATATTAATATGGTTTTAGCCCTCTATACTTTTGCTTATGGACAACGCGAACGGCTAAGTAATAGGCCACAAGAAATATTATAGAGGTGCCATATGAACCGCTCACTAACCGCACTCATCGCCGATGATTCTGCTTCAATCCGTCTGGTACTGAGCATCACTCTGAGTGACGCCGGTATCAAGGTCATTGAAGCAAGTAATGGCCAGGAAGCCCTGGCGGCGGCAGAAAAACAACAGTTTGATTTTGTCATTACTGACATCAACATGCCGGTTATGGATGGAGTTGATCTGATCAAACAATTACGCACTCTGCCAAATTATCGCTTCACACCAATCCTGACCCTGACGAATCTTAACAGCGATAACATTAAACAACAGCTTAAAGATGCTGGCGCGACAGGTTGGGTACAAAAACCATTTGGCCCACAGAACTTGCTTAAGACGATTGAGAAGCTTGCGGCTTAAATTTATATCTCAACGTCATAGTCGATAATCAAAGGGGCGTGATCCGAGAACTTTTTGTCTTTATAGGTTCTCGCTTTGCGCACCTTGTCTTTCAGGCCCGGCGTGATCACATGGTAATCAATACGCCAGCCGACATTCTTGGCGTAGGCCTGTCCCCGGTTTGACCACCAGGTGTATTCATCGGCTTTTTGATTCACTACACGAAAGGCATCGACCCAACCCACATCATCGAACAGGGTGTCCAGCCAGGCGCGTTCTTCATCGGTACAACCCGAATTTTTGCGATTGGGTTTAAAGTTTTTGATGTCGATTTCTTTATGTACCGTATTCCAGTCACCGGTAATAATGTATTCACGCTTATTCTTGCGTAAGTCCTTGAGGACATCCATAAACCGACCCATGAAATCCAGCTTATTGGCATGGCGCTCGTCACTGGAAGAGCCAGAGGGTAGATAGAGAGAAGCGACACTGAGCTTGCCAAAGTCCGCCTGAATATAACGACCCTCGGTATCGGCATGATCCCAACCCAGTCCAGTCGTCACCTTATCCGGCTCGGTCTTACAATACAGCGCGACACCGCTGTAGCCCTTCTTCTCGGCATCGAAGTAATAGCAGTGATAGCCCTTCGGACAAAACACCTCGGCATCAAGCTGATGCTCCTGCGCCTTGGTCTCCTGGATACAGACCACATCGGCCTTCTGACGGGATAGCCACTGGAAAAAACCCTTTTTCTCGGCCGCACGGATGCCGTTGACGTTGGCGGTGATCACTCGCATATTTTAGGACTCTCTTAAATCTGTTGTATAAAAGGGTGTATCATACCCGACCTTTTAATCATTTGAATCAAGAC
>JAOULB010000215.1 GCA_029882235.1 Gammaproteobacteria bacterium
TGAGTTGCGGCCGCTGGCGATACGCACGGGACAACAGCCCCAGCTGACCGATATAGATACCAAGAAAGGTCATCAGGGCAATGAACTCATGACTCTTATATAAGAGATGCGACAGGTCGCGAATAAATAAACGCTCCGCACCCATTAAGGCACCAAAGATCACACCGACCTGCAGGAAACGCAGATAGGCCCCACCATCGGGAAAGTCCCGCCGCAGTGTCTTCACATAGGGCAATAACAACAACATGGCCAGACACATCCCCGCCGCAAACCAGTGCCCGCCGATGGGATTATGTTTTTGCGACATCAGGGCCGACGCCACCTGATAACCCCAGTCAAAACCACCGGGAAAGTAATACGCCGACAACAACAGCCCGCTGAACATCGTCAACAGCGCAGTGGCAAACCAGAATATGGGGTGATGCATGATAACTGAGCCCAAAATAAATATAAGTAATTGTTTTTAATTGATTTTATATATCAGCAATTCTTTAGCAAGGATAGATAATCGACTATAATATAAAGCATGAAATCTAAATCACTTGCCAATTCTAATCAGCATCTAAAGAATAAAACCAAAGCTAAAAAGCTTATGGTTCGCAGTCTTGCGAGTTCTACCGCGATTGAAACTGGTGAATCTATTCGCCAAATAGAAGAAAAACTTAAGCTCCCGCGTTCTGCTGTGAAGCGCGTAAAACTTGCCTAAACATTTCCTTCATGGGTGCATTATTATCTAAACCTGCCTGTATCGCAGTAAAATAATCATTCTTATTTTCATCAAAATATGTGAAATCCAGAATCGGCTGGCCAGCCTGCAGCGCCATGACAATGGCTATTAGACGGGATAATCTTCCATTTCCTTCTCGAAAGGGATGGATAAGAATATATTCGATATGAATAATGGCCAATGCCTCTATCAATCGTTCTTCATCCATCTCATTGCATGGCGTTAGTAATTTTAAATATTTTGAATCAAAGTCTTCCATTAATTTTGGAATAAGATGTGCCGCAGCAAATTGAAACGCATCCTTTCCCATATTTACAGAGCGATATTGACCTGCCCACTCATAAACATTTCCTAACCATCGACGATGCCATTCAGATAAATCTTTGCTGTATAATTGCTGATCTTCACTGACTTCGTTTAATACCGCATCTGTTAATTGCGCAAGCAAATCTAATTCAGTATCGTCCATTTCACTTGAAGAGGTAATACCCAGCTTATTAAGCAACACCTCATTATTGGAATCCGGTTGAAACTGCCCTTCCGGGTTACCCGTTGTATCATAGCGATCAGACAAGGCTCTCTCCATTATCGGCTAAATCTGAATTCTGTATATTGTCTCAAATTACTCAACAACTCGAGAACCACTATTGTTTATTTATGTCGCTTGAATCGCGCTGCCACCACACGCTGACCATTTTGATAAGCGATTTTAACTGCCGCATCATGTGGCAGGTTCCTGAGCAAATCGCGCTGCCAGGCCATCACCTCATTGATTTGCAACCAGCGCTGGGGAGTATAGGTATCAATCCCCAACATGAATCGGTCAGCATGTTTGATATACACCGATTTCCAGCCACTAATAAACTGCCCATTACCAAAAGTATCACGACGAAAGGACAGGTCTGCCCATAGATTCTTATACTTCGACATCATTTGATCCACACGAGGGGCAAACTCAAAGCCGGCATGGGCCCAGAGTATTTTTGCATTTGGATCCTGTTGATAGATCAATTCAATCGCATCCGCATCACTATGCACATGCAACATCAAATCATATTGTTTCGCCAACTGAATCACCTGACGCACCACGGGCGTAGCCACATCCTCGGGTGAGACATGAAACTCACCAATCGCCACATAACGATATCGTGCTAGTCGCTCTTTTAAGTAAGGGATCACCGTATCATCATACATCCAGCTATCGAGCGTGCCGCGTTTGCGATAAGGCCGCAGCACCGGAATAACAAAGTCTGGATCCGCCGCATATAAACGTTGCGTGCCCTCATCACTGGAACTCGACACCATCGCCCGCGTCACCCCTGCCGCCTTCAAACGACGAATCGCATCCTCAGGTGCAATCGCCTCCCACACGTCATGGCTATAGTGGATGTGTGCATCAAAGATGGGATAGGACTCAATATCATTGGCCGATATTGAGAAAGACAGAATAAAAAGACAAAATAAGAATATAGCCTTCATGCAACTAATCATAGCCGCTTTTGCGTAGACATTCATTTATGTAGGGTGGGCACTGCCCACCATATATACTTTCAACTACAACAAATGGTGGGCGATGCCCACCCTACTTCTGGCCGCATCACCGCCGCTCGAAAAATTTCCTACTGCCACAGCTATCACAATAAAAGAAATAGCTCTGATTATTCTCAACCATCAAAATGCCGCGACGTGATTGATCAATTCGCCAGCGGGCTTTGAATTTTCTTGGCAGCGTTAATTCTCCTTCTGCAAAACAACGTGACATCACCTGACCCTGCGCATAGTCTCGTTGCGACTCTTCACGCGCCTCCATAAAGAATGCCTTTACATCCCGCGCGGTCAGCACAAACTTTCCACATTGGGCCTTGGTTTCATCCGTTTTGGTATAACTATCCCACGCTGCATTTTTCTGAATAACAACAGCGACGGGGTGTCGGACAAACTCTTTTTTGAATGAACTATCTGAGCATGCTGATAACAGCAATGTCATGCAAACACTGTAAAATACAATCTTCATCATAATCGTGCTTTCGCCTTGATCTTCTCGTTCCCACGCAGAGCATGGGAACGAGGAAATAGTTTTCTGTAGGGTGGGCAATGCCCACCGGCAATATGCTTTAAACTTCAACAAATGGTGGGCACTGCCCACCCTACTACCGATTTTCTTAATTAAGCCTTGCCTGTACTTTATGCTTGGTCTGGATAAAGTCCTTGTGCGAAACATAAATCAAATCAGCAATACGCCGCAGTATATGTTCTTCGTGCGCATCAAGATGTTGATCGGCATAGGCGATGCGCCACAAATACTCAACAACCTTAATCTTCTGCTCTTGTGTGTAATGCTGATTAATAAGACTGGTAAACTGATATAAATCAGTCGCCTCTTTGGCCTCAGCCTCAGCCAGCTCAAACAGGCTATCCGCCTCCGACGAGATCAACGAGAACTCCTGGATTAAAACGGCTTTGATTTGCTGTTTTTCCTCATACTGCACCTGATGATCTTGCTGCATCATTTCAATCAACAAGGCCCCCGTCGCCAGTTTCAACTTATGCTCAAGATCATCGGGCTGATCAGTGGATATATTTTGCTCAAAGAATTTTTGAATTGCACGCAACATAGATTGGATTGTCCTCGAGGTTTCTGGTCTGCTGCTTACTATATAGTAAGTCATTCATAATTTGGGCAAAAATATTCCCAGTGCTTCTCTACTCTGCTATTTAAAAACAATCTTGCCATAAGAATCACGATCCATATCCATGATTTCCACCGTCAACACCGATGGCGAGAGCGACAGACTTTGCAAACCACTGACAATGGTCTCACTCAGTCGTTTTTTATTCTCCGCATCACGGCCAGACTTAATCCGCGCCTGGATATGAATATAGGGCTGACTACCACCGGCCTGCGTAAAAGCCCGAAAGGGATAAGCCCGCGTCTTGATATGACTGGCATCAAACAAACCACTCTGTGCAACAGACTGGTGAATGCTTTGCAACACTGCCGGAACCTGATCATCACTCAACAAACCTTCCGCGTACTCAACAATAATGTGAGGCATAAACTTTCCTCAGTAAACTATCTATTCTTTATCTTTCAACATCGACTTCAAATCCGCAAACGGATTATGCGTCGCGCCCTTCACACCCGAACCCTGCTGCCCCTTCGTCTGTGTTTTCTCCAACTGACGCTGATGCTCATTATCATGACAATAAAGACACAACAGCTCCCAGTTACTCCCATCAGGCGGATTATTATCATGATTGTGATCACGATGATGCACCGTCAGCTCACGCAAATTCTTACCCGAAAACTCCCGCCCACAGCGCCCACAAATATGCGGATACATCTGCAGCGCCTGGCCACGATAGGTCAGCGCACGCGCATCCATCGCCTTACGGGCCTCTGCAATAACCTTGTCTAATTTGTCGGAACTCATTGTTTTATTTTAACTTTATGGTTTAGATGAAACAATCCTGTATTGTAACCAGAAAATGAGACAAGTCCGTGGAATCAAGGATTTCTAGCAAAAATAATCGCTCTCAAACCTCAGATTTTGGACCCTGTTTTCGTTTCGCGTGGATGAAAAAAGGTATAATCCACGACATAAAAAAGCTGGCCTTACAGCTGCCGAGCACGACTGGAGAACAATAAAATGCGTAAAAAAGACTTTGATAAAAAAATTGATCTCGATTCTATCAAAGACATGGAGTTTGACCGCAAACCCGTAACAGGCAACCCATCGACTGACCACTTCCGCTACCTGCTGGTGGTTACCATGGTGGGCTTTATTGTACTTGCCTTTTTTACCGCAA
>JAOULB010000216.1 GCA_029882235.1 Gammaproteobacteria bacterium
CACTTCAAACTGCAACACACCCACAGCCCCAAGAATCAGGTCATTGTTATTCAACGGACGATATAACTGGGTCGCGCCTTCTTCACACAACTGCACCAGGCCTTTTTGCAAGGCCTTCATTTTCAGTGGATCTCGCAGTTGTGCGCGGCGGAACAGTTCAGGAGCAAAGTTGGGGATACCGGTGAACGCGAGATCTTCGCCCTGGGTAAAAGTATCACCGATACGCATGGTGCCATGATTATGCAGGCCGATGATGTCGCCCGGATAGGCGGTTTCGACATGCTCACGTTCACTCGCCATGAAGGTCAGGGCATTGGCGATTTTGACATCTTTGCCAATGCGCACATGGCGCATTTTCATGCCGCGTTCATATTTGCCTGAACAGACGCGCAGGAAGGCGATGCGATCCCGGTGTGAGGGATCCATGTTGGCCTGGATCTTAAAAATAAAACCAGAGAATTTTTCTTCTTCTGCCGTGACTTCGCGGCTGCTGGTCATGCGTGACTGGGGTGGCGGTGCGACATCGGCAAAACAGTCGAGCAGTTCTTCGATACCAAAGTTGTTAATCGCTGAGCCAAAAAACACGGGCGTTTGCTTTCCATCAAGGAATGCCGGTTTATCGAATTCATGACTGGCGCCTTTGACCAGCTCAATTTCATCACGGAAGTCACCTGCATTCCCTGCAAGTAATTCATCCAGCCTGGGATTATCCAGACCTTCAATGACTTCACCTGTCTGGATCTTGCCGCCATGGGTGGCGCTGAACTGGTGAATCTTGTCACTATATATATTGAACACACCTTTAAAGCCCTTGCCCATGCCGATGGGCCAGGTGATGGGGGCGCATTGAATATTGAGAATGTTTTCCACTTCATCAAGCAGTTCAACTGGATCACGGCCTTCACGATCGAGTTTGTTGATGAAGGTAATGATCGGCGTATTACGTAAGCGACAGACTTCCATCAGTTTAATGGTGCGATCTTCGACACCTTTAGCACAGTCGATCACCATCAGCGCGGCATCGACAGCGGTGAGGGTACGATAGGTATCTTCCGAGAAGTCTTCATGGCCCGGGGTATCGAGCAGGTTGATAATGCAGTCCTTATAGGGAAACTGCATTACGGCTGATGTCACCGAGATACCGCGTTCTTTTTCCAGTTCCATCCAGTCCGAGGTGGCATGACGATCGGCCTTGCGGCCCTTAACGGTACCGGCCAGCTGAATGGCGCCACCATAGAGCAACAGCTTTTCCGTCAGCGTGGTCTTACCGGCATCGGGATGTGAGATAATGGCGAAAGTACGTCGCCGTTGTGTCTCTTCTAAAAACGATGGCATAGAACTCAGGTGCCTCAGCATGGTCAGATAAAGCCGGGGATTGTACAATAAATTCGTGAATTGTTCGGACTATTTCTGGGCAATCGCCCTTAAATTTACCGGCGACACATGTGGGAGACACAGATTGATGGATTACAGCACAGCCAGTATTAGCGAGTTATTGTTTGCTGGGTTTAAACTCTTCTGGGCTAATCTGAAGAATATTGCCGGGGTGATTGCCATTCAGATGCTGACGCTGAGCTTTCTGCTCCTGATCGTAGTTATAGCGATACTCAATCTGGCCGCCGATTCGACCGGCGACGCATTGGGCTATGGCCCTTTAATTGGCCTGCTTGTTGGCATTTATATTTGTCTCAGTATTTGCCTGATATTTCCCGTTGCCTATATTAAAAAATTTCATGCCCTCGACAATAATCACGCTGTTGAGACTCGTGTGAGCCTGTTGCAGGGCCTGAGTTATGTTAAACCCTTGCTCATCTGGTTTACGCTCTACTTTCTGATCCTGACTTATACCCTGCTGATGGCGGCACTCGTGCAACGCAGCCTGATATTTCTGCCACTGATTATTCCGGGGATAGTGTTTGTGGTTAGTCTCTGTTTGAGTCCCTTTTTCATTGTGCATGATGATATGACAGCAACGAGTGCCATCAAGCAGAGTCATTTAACTGTCTGGCGATCATGGTGGAAGATGGCTGGCTATTTGTTCATCGCCATAATTTCAGTAATGCTGGTCTATTTTTCAATCGCACTACCCTTTACATTCTTCTTTGGAATTTTGTCAGCAGCCATACCTTTGCTCATTGGTGCCTTAAGCCTGTTTAACGCATTAATCCTGTCTGCACTGCTGCCTTTTTTAATAGCACTAATCTATCCCTATTATCTCGCAACAAAATAAGACTGATTCAGGCCTACTTAAGGTAAGCTTCGATACGTTGTTTCAGATATGTATTGTTAAAGGGTTTGAGCATGTAATCCGTCGCGCCTAGCTCCATGCATCGTGCAATACTTTCCTGATCGGACTGACCCGTTAACATGATTACAGGAATGTGTTTTACTGAATCGATTTGTTTGATCTGCTCCAGCAAGCTAACACCATCTACCTCTGGCATCATAATATCAAGCAGAATCAAATCAACCGAATACTGCCGCAATATTTTTATTGCCGCACTCGCACTGGATGCGGTAATGGGCGTATAACCATATTTTTTAATTCTACGCTCAAGTAAGCTACGATTTATATCCTCATCATCGACAATTAATATTGTCGCCATTTTTGAAGAAACTCCAGCAGCCTGAACTGACTGAGTAATAAAACTCTCGTCAAGTTGATTTCTGACTCGTTTCACGACCACGGCAAGAGACAATGGCTTCAGAATATAATCATTTGCTCCCATCTCCTTACATTTCTTTACCGCCTCCAGTTCATTCTGGGCCGACATCATAATTACTTTAATATTACTCAGCTTCTCATTCGTTTTGATACGCTCCAGCACCTCAAAACCATCCATACCGGGCATATTGATGTCCAGCAGGACAATATCAAATAACTGGATGTCGAATTGCGCAAGTGCTGCCTTCCCTGAGCTGACAGAAGTAGTAATCAGATGATGTTTTTCCAGACCACGAGAAAGCAGATCACGATTCATATCATCGTCATCGACAATTAATACCGATGCTTCTTTTTTAGCAGCCATGGAGCACCAATTAAACTTAAGTTATCGGACCAACCGCATCTTTTATTTTTTTCAACAAGTCATTACTACTAAGCTGATTTTTCTGTACTATATAAACGCCCATTTTCTCCAGACGTTGCTTATCTTGCCTGGTCAGGTCTTTTGCCGTAGTGACAATAATAGATATCGCATCAGCATTAGGAAGACCATGCACTGTTTCAAGCAACTCAAAGCTATCGACACCGGGCATCAGCAGATCAACAATCAGAACATCTGGGGAAAATGATTTCATAATTTCAAGCGCCTGTTTGCCATTTGCAGCTTCACGCACCTGCGCTCCTTTCTGTTCAATAATTGATCGCATTGCTGCACGTGTATCCAGATCATCGTCAACGATTAAGATATCGGTTCTACCATCGCTACGAAGCCATTTTCTTAACATATTATGTAATTTTTCAAAATCCACTGGCTTCTGTAGATAGTCGTTTGCACCCATTATTTTGGAAATGTTCAACTGGTTAGTCATACTGATCATGATCACCGGTATAAATTTCAAATCAGGATCCAGTTTTAAGGTTTTCAGTACCGACCAGCCATCCATGCCTGGCATCATCACATCCAGTGTAATTACATCAGGTTGTAATTCTCGGGCTCTTTTCAGACCATCAAGGCCATTACTGGCCATTTCTACATGAAACCCGGCTGTTGTCAGATTACGCATAAGAATATCGCGCATATCTGGGTCATCTTCAATAACGAGCACTGTTGATATTTTTTTTCTGATACCACCAGGGTTTTCATTTTCACCAAAACGTTTTTGTATTGCCTGTTTTATATGTTTCTTATAGTCCGCAGTTGAGGCGTATTCTTTTGGCAAAATCAACTGGAAGCTGGTACCTCTACCCATTTCACTATCCACCGACAGATTGCCATGTAACATCTCAGAAAACCGTTTTGTGATCGTCAGACCAAGACCTGTACCACCATATTTTCTGGTTGTTGATGTATCGGCCTGAGTGAAGGGTTCAAAGAGTCGCTCAAGTCCATCCTCATCAATACCGATTCCTGTGTCAGTTACTACAATTTCAATAACAGCATCTTTGCTAACATTTAACTGTCGAATCCTAAGTGTCACCTCACCCGCATGGGTAAACTTTGCCGCATTACTCAACAAATTAAGCAAGATCTGTTTTAGCTTTGTGTAATCAGTCTGAATATGGTCACAGCCATCTTCAACATTTATGGACAAGCGATTATTATTTTTTTCTATCTGAGGAATGATAAGTTCACGAATTTGTTGTACTAATACTTTAATATCGATTTCTTCCACATGGACATCCATGCGCCCTGCTTCAATTTTTGACAGATCAAGCACACCATTAATTAAATTCAGCAAATGATGTGCTGCATGATTTATTTTATCCAGGTCCTTACCTAGTGATGCGTTGTCATCCTCCACTGCATCTTCTTTTAAGAGCTCACTATAACCAATCACTGTATTTAAAGGTGTTCTTAATTCATGA
>JAOULB010000217.1 GCA_029882235.1 Gammaproteobacteria bacterium
AACAAGCCATGATAGCAGACCGTTTGTTAGCAACAGGAAAATATATTTTTAGAACATGCAGATGATGGTTTTTCTCGATAAACCTCTTCATCATTCAATGAGTTAAAAATTTCCCAACTGATCTTTTGAGGATCATCAATCCATGTCTTCACAGAACGTGCATAGCAACAAACTGTTTCGCCTTCTTCATTTTTATTCGCATCTATAGGATTAATACGTTGGTAAAGTTCTTCTAGTTCAGTTTCGTTCTCTGTTTCAATGCCCAGGTGATTTAATCCAGGCTTACCATGCTTACTGATAGCAAAGTTGATGGATGGATTTGTTAAGTCCCACTTTACATAGTCAGGTTTTAGTTTGCTGGGTTCAGTAGCAAATAGTTCATTATAAAACACAGTCGATTTTTCGATATCTTTAACAGATATATGGACATGTAGTTTTTTCATTGCGTTCTCCTTTTTAACAACATTTCTTTTTACTGACCTTCCGGCCAGGTCGTTTACAACAGTTCTGTTTTAAATAGGCAACTAATTCATTAATTGAACTGTAATTTGCAGAATAGATAATTGAACGTCCATCACGTCTTGAGCTGATCAGGCCAGACTGGCTTAAATCCTTCAGGTGAAATGACAGTGTGGGTGCGGGGATTTCCAATTCCTCACTGAGTTCACCTGCGGCCAGGCCAGCATCACCAGCCTCAATCAGTCTTTTGAAAACCAGTAAGCGAGATTCTTGCGCCAGTGCACCTAAACGTTCTACAGCGGTTAATATTTCCATGTTTCTAAAAATATCAAAATAATTGGCAATGTCAAGAAATTACTGCGACAATGTTCATATCTGTAGAAAAAACAAATATTTAAGGAGGTGATAATGTATCAGGGTGGCTGTCTTTGTGGTGCAGTTAGGTTTCAGATTAGTGGTGAAATTCGAAATATTATTTATTGTCATTGTTCTCAGTGCCGCAAGGCACAGGGCAGTGCCTTTGCAACAAATGGCATTGTTGAGGCGGATAAATTTGTTTTTCAATCAGGTGAAGAGGCCTTAACGGGCTATGAATCTACACCAGGACAGACAAAGTATTTCTGTCAACATTGTGGTTCACCGATTATCAGTAGACAGGCAGCAAAGCCGGATCAGGTCAGAGTAAGGCTGGGAACAGTTGAATCAGCGATTAGCGAAAGGCCCATGGCGCATATATTTACGGCATCAAAGGCAAACTGGGAAGTGCTTTGTGGTGAGTTGCCACAGTTTGAAGAATACGAGGGTGGTCGCTAAAAATTATTATGGTTTAAGCGCGGGTGCAGTCGCAGTCGTCCACATTAATGCTTTCAGGTAGGCTTCACGTAATGCGCTCGCGCTCAATTCCGTGTTAACGGCTTCTTCTGGACGATGTTCGATATAAGCGATGGCATCACTGAGTATACCGCCAAGGCTTCCTTCATGGTTTAACAGGGCCTGAGTTAAAGTATTACTCAATGGTAGTTGGGCCAGTATTTCTTCCATATCAGCATCCATTAAGGCATCCACTACAGAGAGTAAGCCTGCGGTAAAGGCCATATTTTTATCAATACCCTGTTTATAACCCGCCAGGATTTCACATAGCTTTGCCCTTAACAGCCCAAAATAGAATAACTCAAAGGGTTTATCATCAATGCTTGAAAGCACAAGCAAGGTGGCAATCATTTTGACAGTCGTCCAGCCAAGCAGAGTTACTGCATGCTGGATAGAATCAATGCGGGTACTCAAACCAAGATGACTTGAGTTGGCATAACGAAGCAGTCGATAGGTCAGGCTGACATCGGTGCTGATTAAGGCATCGATTTTCTTGCTGTCGGTATCTTCGTCCTGCAACTTCTGTAGTAATTGCACAACCTGAATCTTTGTGCTTGGGATGCCTTTTGTTTTAACAATATTCGGTCTGCAAAAGAAAAATCCCTGAAAATAATCAAAGCCAAGATCACTATAGAAGATAAAGTCATCCTGGGTTTCAACTTTTTCGGCCAGAAATTTTACATTGTCTGCACGATATTGCTCGATATGCTCTTTTACTTTTGCAGGTTCATTACTCTTGGTATCAAACTTGATAATGTATTCATGATCACTTGGCGTATTAAAATACTTAGAATAGAGCGATTCATTCATTGCCAGAGTGAAGCCCTTGTCGGCAAGCTGGTTCAGGCCAGTCACAATGGCATCATCAGGTTCAATATTTTCCTGTAACTCGACAACGATGCGTCGTTTAATACCCGGGATAGGGTATTCGCCAACGACAAATTTCTGCGTGAAATTAATCAGCGCTTTGCCCGAGCCGACCAGTTTATCAAGACCAATATCAGTAAGTGTGTTCAGAATAACTTCAGATGTCGCCTGGTCACTATTTTTGAATGAAGCCTTATTTTCATCGCTATTGCGAAACAGAAGTTGATGCGCATAGATCACCAGATCCTTATTGTAGATCGGTTGGGTGCCTACATAGGTATTGTGCATCGATTAAAACCTGAATATAAATAAAAGAAATACAACGGTACTGTCTGGGTTTTTATCGGCGGTACAGCTGATTAACTAAACCCTTTTATTTGGTCAACTTTTGATACAGCTTTAGTTAGCCGTATCTCCTGGCAAGGAAGTGCGAAATTCTTCCTGATTCGTAATGGGCTTTTTGCAGCTCATTCCTGAGCAGATGTAGGCAATGGTTGTCTGCTTGGCTTTGCGTTCGTTCAGTAGTCCCGGCAAATGTGCCGTTTCCGCAAGCTTGATGGCAAAGTCGAGATCCTGTTTACGCCAGCGACTAAGCACAGGCCAGACTGTAAGGCCGCGATCAGTGAGTGGTTTTGTTGCTGGATCTCAGGTTTTTTCTCCCTGTAGTACGCACTCACCTTCCCAAGCACATCGATAAAGCTGGGCATTCCATGGCGAGGTGTGATCGGGAAATATGTACCAACAAAAAATGTGGTTAAATCATCAGTACTAAGAATTGCCGCCAGCATGCTGGTTAAGCCGGTGGTGGGCAGACTGATAAATTTTGTCCAGATCGGGGCGTTCTTCGCGGCCGACCTTGATATTTATGTAATCCTGGTTCATCACCGCAGCAGTCGCTTCATCCTCAAAGGATTCATGGGCCATAACATGACACCAGAGGCAGGCTGAATAATAGATGGGTTTGTCCAGATTTCTCGCCTCAGTAAGCGCCTGCTCACCCCAGAGCCACCATTCGACGGGGTTATTAGCGTGTTGCATCAAGTAAGGGCTGGTTTCCTGTTGGAGTCGATTCTTGCTCATACTTTATTACCGATAAAAATACTCAGGTATAGAGAATATTATGTTGATTTCAATCGTACTCAGGGTAATTCGCGCTTTGCCTGGCATATTTATCCGTCGATTCAGGATGGATGCAGAATAGCGATGAAAACGGTACCATGTGTCCTCTTAGTAGAATTGAGTCAATAAGAATAAAAATTCCAGAATCATGGCAAATATACTCGTTACAGGCGCTACAGGATTTATTGGCCGTCGATTATTAGCTTACCTGTATCAACACGGACACAAGACCCGTGCGGCCATTCGGCGTCCCAGTAGTGCGGCCGATGTTCCCGGCGATTCAGTGGTCGTCGGCGAGATCGATGCCGACACCGACTGGAGTCGAGCACTTGGGGAGACCGAGGTGATTGTTCATCTAGCGGCGCGTGTGCATGTGATGCACGAAACCGAAGATGATCCCCTGACTGCTTTTCGTAAGGTCAATACCGAGGGAACGATTAAGCTGGCCGAATCAGCCGCCGCGGCAGGTGTTAAAAGGCTGGTGTATCTCAGTTCGATCAAGGTCAATGGTGAAGAGACCCATGGTCAGGCCTTTAAGGCTAGTGATGAATCGAACATCCCGACCGACCCGTATGGTCAGTCTAAATGGGAGACTGAACAAGCGCTAAAAGAAGTAAGTAAAAGAACCGGGCTTGAGCTGGTTATTATTCGCCCGCCACTGGTTTATGGCCCGGGCGTAAAAGCAAACTTTTTAAGTTTGATTAAATTAATTAAATCAGGACTGCCCTTGCCTCTAGGTAGTATAAAGAATCGTCGCACCATGGTCGCGCTGGATAATCTGGTCGATTTAATCAAACTCTGTTGCGAACATCCGGCAGCGGCAGGGCGGGTTTTCCTGGCTGCAGACGACGAGTCAGTGTCGACGGCTGAGCTACTGGAAAAAATAGCCCAGGCCTTTGGTAAAAAACCACACCTGATCTCCATTCCAGAGAAGCTCATGTCGCTGATGACCAAACTCATTGGTAAAAAAGAGGTCTGGCGTCGACTTGCAGGTTCACTTGAGGTTGATAATAGCGAGGCCAAACAGCTATTAGGCTGGCAGCCAGTGACATCAATGAGCGACGAGTTAAAGCGCATTGCGGTATCGATGCAAAAATGAATATCTTAATAACAAACATAATCACAGGTGAATAATGGTCGTCGACTTTGATCCCGTAGCGTTTCGTATTTTTAACTGGCCGATTCACTGGTACGGTTTAATGTATCTCATTGGAT
>JAOULB010000218.1 GCA_029882235.1 Gammaproteobacteria bacterium
GTGTTCGCTCTGATAACTATAAACTGGTTGAACCTGTTGATGAGGATCCGAGATAAAATTAAGCGCCAGGATAAAAACGATTCCGGATAAAAAAAGGCCCGGCATTGCTGCCGGGCCTTTTTGATTACGGATTAAAACCTTTGCTTAGTTCCAGTAGTAATTGATACCTATGCGCGCAGTTGGAATGTCTGACAGGTCGGTACTGTCATCTTCATCAAAATCGACATAAATGTATTCACCGCCAATTCGACCATCAAGACTAAATGTTTTTGCAACAAAGTATTCAACACCGTAGTAAGCGCCAACGATTGCACCCAGGCCTTTGTATTCACTTGATGAGCCATCGTAATCAACCGAGACAAAACGCATTTCAGCTTCAGCAAACTGGCGCAGATCAGACGTCACCAGATATTTACGCAAGCCACCGATGATTTCGATGGCGTCATAATTGCGACCGCTGACTGCACTGGTATGAGTCCGTGAGGCCGCACCTGCCGTAAAGGCCATGGTGTCGCTGGACATTTGTCGGTACATGACAGCCGCTGATTCAGTGGCTTCGTAATAACTAAATGAAATTGCCGCGTCGCCTTTTTTTAACAAGGTCGAGGCATTTGCTGATAATGTTGAAAATAAACTTATAAAACAGATAGATAGTACAATTTTAGTTTTCATCCCTTTTCCCCTTACACCCTTTAATATAATATGGAAATTATATCGCCATATCCTTAATAGCATCAAGGAATATTTTTTAACCAGTCGAAATAAAAGGCCTGCATAAACAGGCCTGTTTATACATAGACTAAGTTCAGAACCCGCTTAGACGTTATAACCGCTGCATTCCTTTTTATCGCCGGTCTCAGTCAGGAGGAAGTATTTTTCGTCTTTAACGGGCACGGGTTCATAGCCGCTGGTTTGTTTCATGCGTTTAGCCATGGCTTCAAAGATAGTTGGTGTTTCTTTTGATTCCTGATCCTGAATATTCACACGTAACAATCTTGGCCCAAGGGTGAAAGTTGAAATCGGCCACCAGCGTTTTTTCACATGCCCCACGCAATTGGGGTTTGGTTCTATTTTCAGGTCTTCAAATTTAAGTGGATAGGTATTGTTATCAACGCAGATCTTATCTAGCTGTACCTGTGAGGGTTCCAGTATGCTGAGTCCAAGATTGCGACGTTTTAATTCCTTCAACATAAAATCCAGCGCTACATCGGACAGGCCATCATTAGCAAAGCCGCCACCCACGTCAGAGTGAGCACCGGGGAACCACAATTCCTCAACACGGGGATCCTTATTCATCAGGGTCGGTCGAAAGGCCTTGCGATTCTCATCCAGTGAAACAAGATGTAAAGCCTCTTCGACTAAAGGCGAAATGGTGAAGTTTTCAAACACGACTTTGGTCTTTGGCATTTCATCGATTTTTTTCTTTTTCATCGCAGCGACAGTATCAAATACACCAAGAAAACGAACCGGTTGCTTGTCTGTGGTCATTTCTTTCAAATAGCGATTCTTGGCAACCGCAGCAAAGCGACGCGCCAGTGCCGCACCACGGCTAAAGCCAAAAATAAAGATTTTATCGCCGTCTTCGTAATGCGAAATGAGATAATTACCGGCCTTGTTGAGAATGTCTTTGACATCCATCTCTGAGGGGGCGAACAGGGCATTCACTTTTTGACGCAGCCACGAACCATAGGTGCCGACGCCGGTGAAATAAAAACTGTGCTGGCTATCGGACGTGGGCTGGTTGTTTAGATCGCCACCAAACAGCAGGTGCAGCTTAAAGATATTGGTGACACTGGAATCTTTGGTGCCGCCGAGTCCAAACCATTTCTTTTTTGGTTTGGCGTCATCGGGTTCATTGTCTGTTCCATCGAAGCAGAAGATGATGTTCTTTGCCATAATGACCTCCGTATCGAGTGATTCATTTATTGTTATATTCTCTTACTATTTAGCATAGACCTGCAGGGAAAATCCAGTTTTGGCTTCAGGCCATGGCTTGTGGTGAATATCTGATACTTTTAATAGCAGTTTGAACACTATCTGGCCTTCTTAGATGAAGCTCGATGGGGAAATTTTCCATGTTGTGACACAGCTATCCAGATTATTACTATAAAAATCACGGATTATTCTTTAGAATAACTGCGGTTTTAACTTCTAATCATCAGGACTCATGTTAAAAATCGAGCAGACAGACGGACGTCTACATCAGTATATCGGCAATCTCGGATTATTGAGTATGGTCGCCATGTTGCTTATTCCAGTGAATGCCCAGGCCTTTCCATTCGGTATATATGACCCACGTTCCATGGCCATGGGTGGGACGGGTGTCGCATCAGCAAACAGTATTACTTCGGTATTTTATAACCCTGCCTTATTAGCGCTGGAAAAAAAGCGTAAGGAAAAATCAGGCAAGCAGTCATTTTCATTCCCACTAGTTGCCGCGCGGCGATCAAATTCGGTCGAGACCATTCTTGATCTGAATGACGTTAACTATACCAATCAGATCACATCAACAGTGAATGACTACAACGCGGCAAGAACAACAGAAACCGCGTTGGCTGCATTGAACGAATTTCGAAATTTTAATGGTAGTCTTGGTGAGATCGCGAACAAGCCTTTGTTTGCCGATGCCAATACATCACTCGTTATTGGTATCCCTTCAAACCAGGAAGGCGGTGCATTTTATGTGACCGGTCGCGCTGTTGGTGATGGCCAGGTTAATGTTCCCGCAGAAGAACAACAATTATTAGCCGATTATACAGAAGCACTGGAGTTTATAACTTCCGGCGGCGCCAGTGGTGAAGCCCATCCTGAACTCTTTGATGGTGGCGGCAATCTGATCAACCCGGTCGGCAACATTACGGCGAATGCCAATGCACGTGGTGCCGTGATCACTGAAACCGGAGTCAGCTTTTCCAAACGGGTTTCAAACACACCATTTATTGTTGGTTTTACGCCAAAAGTCATGACGGTTAAAACCTATGATGTAAGTAAATCACTCAATAGCGCAGCTATCGATCGTCAGCCCAGCGAAAACTCCGATCCCTTTTTTAGTCTGGATGTCGGATTTTTATATAAATTTGATAATACCTGGCGTGGCGGGATGGTGATTAAAAATTTACGTGAAAAAAGTTATGTAACAAATCTTGGCAACACAATAAAAATTCAACCACAAATCCGACTCGGAGTTGCCCGCATTACGTCATCATTAATTCTTTCTCTTGATTATGACATTGCAGCTAACAAGGGTGTTTACTCTGAAAATAAAACTCAATATCTTGCTCTCGGTGCGGAGTTACCGCTTGGAGTTATCAAATTCCGCGGTGGATATAGACACACTATGAAGGCGAATGGGCCAAAAGAATCGGGTGTCTTTTCTGCTGGGCTGGGTTTACAGATGAGCTCGCTTTACTTTGACCTGGCCTATGCAACAAATTCCGATCAGGAAGGCGCAAGTCTGATACTCGGTTTTCAGTTTTAAATTGACACCAAGTCAGGCTTAGGGCATGATTTCATAAACCACATATTATTTATGGAAAATTGCAATGCTTAAGCATACAGGGAAATTCGCAGCAGTATCAGTGTTAATAGCGACACTTACATTGTTATCAGCATGCTCAACATTTTCCAGGATGGAACAGGGATTAGATGCGCTGGTCGGCAAACAGGACAAAACAGCCTTCCTGATCCTGGGCAAGCCTGCCTCACAAACAAATACAAATAATTACAAGCAATATACCTGGCTCATTCATCGTCCTGATGTCGCAATAGAGCAAGTTACTATAAACCGATATAACACTATTGAATCCTTACCGTTATTTGAAACATTGCGCCATAAACAACTTGATCTGGTGAATAACTTCTGTGAAATAAAATTAACGGCCGATCATCGTGGGACAATAAATAGCTGGAGTTACGACGGTAATAGCGAAGGGTGTCGTGACTACATTCACCGTTTGGGCAGTTTTTTTCAGCGGCATCGAGATATCGCAATGTATAGTGATGTCAGCAAAGGTTTAGCCAGCCCATTTACAAAGTGATTTTCTTTGTTATTGATCAGGCTATAACTCGTTTAATGATGTAACAATCCACCTCATTGAGTTATTAATCACCACAACAAGCCGATTATTAACTCGTTGCATTGAATCCTTCGTGAAATGTTACTTTGCCACAGGGTATATTTTCATCAAATGCTAATGCAAAGAAAAACTCTGGCGGCACTCCTTCATAACTTAGCTTGGCTGTATTTCTGAATCCAAATTTTTTGTAGTACTCAGGATGACCAACTAAACAGCAGCCTTTAGCATTCATTTGTTTAAGTCGTGTTATTCCTTCATTGATCAGTGCTGAACCAACACCTTGTTTCTGATAAGCGGGTAATACCGATACAGGTCCCAGGCCAAACCAGTCCTGAGTCCCATCCGAAATGGTTACCGGCGAAAATGCAATATGACCAATCACATGTCCATCTAATTCAGCAACCAGAGAAATGCTAAGAGCACCAGCCTTGCGCAATGCATCAGCAATAAATT
>JAOULB010000219.1 GCA_029882235.1 Gammaproteobacteria bacterium
GTTCGTCGGTGCGACCGGGATTTTGATTGCACCATTTTTTATAAATGAAAAACTGGGTAAAGAGGTACTGGTTGCCAGCAAGGCGGCCTGTCAGGTGTTTATTCATGCCACCAAAGTGATCGCGTTTTTTATGCTTGGGTTTACGCTTGGGCCTTATCTATTGTTAATTATCTTAATGTGTCTGACATCATTCGCAGGTTCGATTCTGTCTAAATATCTCTTAGGTAAAATTTCTGATTCAATGTTTAATCTTTTGTTTAAAACCATTCTGGTTTTACTGGCGTTGCGCTTGATTGTACTAAACGGTGTGGCAATGTTGTCCGGCGCTTAGCTCAATCCTCTTTTTTGCGTGCGCGTGGGTGGGCTTTGTCATAGACCTTGGCGAGATGTTGAAAATCAAGATGAGTATAGATCTGGGTGGTACTGATATCGGAATGCCCCAGTAGTTCCTGTACGGCGCGTAAATCACTGCTGGATTCCAGCATATGGCTGGCGAAGGAATGACGCAGCATATGGGGATGAACATGGACATCCATACCCTGCTTAATGGCCCAGTCGCGTAAACGTTTTTGAATCGCACGTTGTTGCAAACGTGTACCACGTTGACCGACAAACAGGGCATTCAGATTCGCTGGCGCCAGTTGTTTGCGAATCCTTAACCAGTGTTTTATCGCATCGACGGCTTTGCGTCCGACTGGTACGCGCCGCATTTTATTGCCCTTACCGGTCACCTGTACAATGCCATCAGTAAGATCAATATCAGGCAGGTCAAGATTTACCAGTTCACTCAGGCGTAATCCCGAAGAGTAAAACAGTTCGAGAATAGCGCGATCACGTATTGTCAGTGGATCACTGCCTTTGATCTCCAGTAGATGACTGGTTTGATCAACATCCAGTGTCTTGGGAAGTTTGCGCGGTGACTTCGGGGCGCTTACTGTTCGGGCCGGGTTATAACGTAGCAGCTGTTCTTCGATCAGAAACTTGAAAAAACTACGCACCGCAGAGAGCTGGCGTGCCAGACTTTTACCGGTGATCCCCTGACGATGTCGTAGCGATATAAAACCGCGGATATGAAATTCATTGATATCTTTTAGTTTGGAAATGTCCTGCGCATCGATATAGGCCGTAAACAGGTCAAGATCGCGCTGATACGCACTGAGTGTATGGATTGATAGCTGGCGTTCGTAGCGGAGGCGAAAAATATATTGTGCGATCCATTCCGTCAGGAGCGCAGTAGACATGGTTTAGCTTTTTTCCAGATGTAGACGCAGCACTCGAGCCATGACATCGCCCATGTGTTTTAGAAACAGGGTGCCCATATCAGAACGAAAACGTTGCGGATCATGACTACCAATGGCGAGCATGCCATAGCAGGTGGTGCTGTTATCATTTTCAATTAGAGGAATCAGTGCCGCCGAACCAATGTTCCCTGCATCATCACTAAACAGCGATTCAAGCTGGCCCGGACGCAGACTGCCGCAGATGGGTTTACGACCGGCAATA
The DNA here is from genome assembly GCA_029882235.1 of Gammaproteobacteria bacterium. Taxonomy (GTDB): domain Bacteria; phylum Pseudomonadota; class Gammaproteobacteria; order UBA6429; family Thiohalophilaceae; genus JAOULB01. The sequence continues at coordinate 1,504 of JAOULB010000219.1, forward strand.
ATTTTTTCAAACGCACCCAGTGCGGGTTCGTCCCAGACAATAACTTCTGGATGGCTGGCCATATACGGATGGCCGGTATTGAATAATCGAATGACAACCGCATCTGCATCAAAGTCCTTACTCAGACGGGTTTCAACGATCTCGAGCACCTTATCCAGTGAGTCGGCATCAAGCAGAGCCAACACCAGAGCATTGATTTGATCAATCAGTTGTTCATTAAAGCGTGCGTTTTCTATTAATTTGTTTAGTTTCTTGGAGACCAGCTCGTTTTGTTTACGCAAAGTTGAGACCTGGCGCTCGATCAGCGAGACGGCATCACCACTCTCATGCGGCAGGTTGAGCTGGCTAAGAATGTCTTCATGGCGTTCAAAGAAGTCAGGGTTAAGCAGCAGGTAATCTGCAACATCACGTTCCAGATTGTCGTCAATTTTTTTCTTCTTTGTCTGTGTGCTCATAGTTCTATCATACCATTATATACAGAAGTTGCAGGCCCGGTCATGAACACGGGTTGATCAATTTCTGACCATTTTATGTTTAAAGATCCACCAGCAAGATCAACCATTACATTTGTATCCAGTAAACCCTGTTGTATCCCTGTTACAACCGCAGCGCAAGCGCCCGTGCCACAGGCCAGTGTTTCGCCACTACCTCGCTCATAAACGCGTAGACGGATGTGCTGACGATTCACTACTTGCATAAACCCCACGTTTACACGTTGTGGAAAATGCGTATCCGATTCTAGCAATGGGCCAATGTTGCTTACATCGGCCGTGTCGACATTCTCGACATTTAACACGACATGCGGATTCCCCATTGAGACCACGCCGACATCGAATTTCTGTCCATTTACTTCCAGTGGATAGCTTGTTGCCTGTTGTTCAGCCTTAAATGGAATCGATTCCGGTTCCAGTCTAGGGCTCCCCATATTCACTTCGACTTCGCCATTGGCCAGTATCTGCGGTTCAACAATACCGCTTAGGGTTTCAACGCGAATTCGATCTTTATCCGTCAGTCCCTGGTCGCGAACAAAGCGTGCAAAGCAGCGCACGCCATTGCCACATTGTTCGACTTCGCCCCCATCCGCATTAAAAATACGGTAGCGAAAATCGACATCTGAACTATTAGCGGACTCAACCAGCAAGACTTGATCACAACCGACACCAAAACGACGATCGGCCAGAAAGCGGATTTGCTCGGTAGACAGGGAAATGGCCTGACGTGTGGCATCGATAACAACAAAGTCATTACCTAAACCATGCATTTTGGTGAACTGAAGTTCCATGGGAGATTAGAGTACCGCTTCGGTAGACGAATGCAAGCACTTACTTTCGTGATGGATCAGGGCAGCAGGCGTTTATGTTCCATGTAAATACACTTGTCCATAATGACAGTGATGCCGGCCTGTTGTGCCCTTAAAGCCGCCGCTTCATTGACGACACCAAGCTGTAACCAGATCGCCGGGATGTTGAGTTCAATACAGGCATCAATCACCGCATCGACACGCGAAGGATTTAAAAACACATCGACCAGATCAATCGAGCCGGCTACATCTTTCAAACTGGCATAGGCCTTCTCGCCAAGCACTGCATCTGTCGCAGGTCGAACAGGGATGATCTGATAACCAAAATCCTGCAGATGTTTTGCTACTTCATGGCTAGGACGATCGGGTTTGGGTGATAGACCGACAACGGCAATATGCTTCGCGCTTTCTAATAGCTGTTTGATTTGTTCATCAGATGGATTAGTAAAGCTTGTCATGAAGCATTATCTATTCAGGTAAACACTGTTCATGTGAATACAGCTCGGCAATGCTTTCACGCTGCCGCACAACATGCACCTGATCACCATCGACCATAATCTCAGCCGCACGCGGACGCGTGTTGTAGTTGGAGCTCATAACAAAACCATAGGCGCCACTGCTTCTTACCGCGAGCAGGTCACCCTGCTGTAGATTAAGCTCGCGATCTTTACCGAGAAAGTCGCCGGTTTCACACACCGGGCCAACAATGTCATAGCTCGTAGCCTCGCCATTACGCACCTCGACCGGAATAATCGCCTGCCAGGCACTATATAAAGTAGGCCGGATCAGGTCATTCATAGCGGCATCGATGATGGCGAAGTTCTTATGTTCAGTATGCTTCAGGTATTCAACGCGCGTGACCAGAATCCCCGCGTTACCGGCAATGGCGCGGCCGGGTTCAATCAGTATCTCGAGATTACGATCACCCAGACGTTCATTAATCGCCTTGCTGTATTCATCCGGTAGCGGTGGCGTTTCATCGTTATAACGAATACCTAGACCGCCACCAAGATCAAGGTGCTCAATGTTGATACCCTGTTCCGCCAGCTGATCGATCAAGACTAAAACACGATCCAGCGCATCCAGGAAGGGGCGAGTCTCGGTCAACTGTGAACCGATATGACAGTCAATGCCTTTGACGTCGATATTGTCTAACTGCTGGGCAAGGACATAAGCCTCAATCGCATTATCGACGGCAATGCCAAATTTGTTTTCTTTCAGCCCTGTTGAGATATAGGGATGAGTTTTGGCATCGACATCCGGATTCACGCGCAGCGAAACAGGGGCAGTCACACCCAGCTCAGCAGCAATCTGATTCAGCATCTCTAGCTCAGGCACCGATTCAACATTAAAACAGCGAATGCCGACTTCCAATGCACGCCGCATTTCATCCGGACGCTTGCCGACACCCGAGAAAATGACCTTGCCGGGATCACCACCCGCTGCGATGACGCGTTCCAGTTCACCGGCCGAGACAATATCGAAGCCCGAGCCCAGTCGAGCGAAAAGATTGAGGATGGCGAGATTGGAATTGGCCTTGACTGCATAGCAAACCAGGTGAGGACGATCACTCAGCGCCTGATCGAAGGCATGCCAGTGCCGCTCCAGCGTGGCGCGGGAGTAGATATAGCAGGGCGTACCGTGTTCGGCGACGATGTCGGCCACGGCGAGCTGTTCGGCATAGAGCCGATTCTGTCGATATTCA
>JAOULB010000220.1 GCA_029882235.1 Gammaproteobacteria bacterium
CATCGAGTCCGGACATCACGGGCATTTGCATGTCCATGAATATAATGTCATAGGATTTGTCCGTAGTGGCATCGACCGCTTCTAGTCCATTTTCTGCGATATCGACGCTCAGCCCTGAAAGTGTTTATCGACTCAAAATCATAAAGGTTTAGTTTTTTGGATTAGTGTAGAATATGGATTTGTTTTGCAAATCAGCGACTAATATGGCTCAAAATACGCTCTACTGGCACGATTACGAAACCTTTGGCATTGATCCCTCTCGCGATAGACCTGTTCAGTTTGCCGGTGTGCGCACTGATGAAGATCTGAATATCATTGGCGAACCATTAAATATTTTTGCGCGTCCGACCCCTGATACCTTGCCGCATCCCATATCATCCCTGATTACGGGTATAACGCCACAGCAGGCGCTGGAGCAGGGATTAGCTGAGGCCGAATTTATTGCGCGTATTCATGAAGAATTATCTGAGCCGGGTACCTGTGGTGTGGGTTATAACTCCTTGCGTTTTGATGATGAAGTCACACGTAACACGTTATATCGAAATCTGTATGACCCTTATTCACGCGAATGGCAAAATGGCAATTCGCGCTGGGACATTATCGATATGGTACGTGCCTGTCGTGACCTCCGACCTGAGGGGATTGTCTGGCCGAAACGGGAAGATGTGGATCGTAGCAGTTTTAAACTGGATGAACTGACGGTTGCCAATGGCATAAGCCATGAGCAGGCGCATGATGCGCTGTCCGATGTCTATGCCACTATCGCGATGGCGAAGTTGATCAAAGACAAGCAGCCCAAACTATTTGATTTTATCTATAAGCTTCGTCGCAAGAATGAAGCGCTGAAGTTAATCGACCTGAAAGAGATGACGCCGATTCTACATACATCCGGTATGTATGGTAGCGATCATGGCAATACGCGCATGGTTGTTCCTATTGCATCCCATCCAACGAATAAGAATAGCGTTATTGTGTTTGATCTTTCCCAGTCACCTGAAATATTACTTGAACTCAATGCAAACAAACTGCGTGAGCGTCTCTATACCGCAGTCGCAGATTTGCCTGAAGGTGTTGAACGACCCGCCTTAAAACAGCTGTTCATAAATAAGTGCCCTGTTATTGCTCCGACATCGACATTAACAGGTGATGCTGCGAAACGATTAAATATTGATCTAATGAACTGTCAGATGAATCGACGCACATTACTGCAGTCGCGCAAAGAGATTCAGCAGAAGATTGCCAAGATATTTGAGCCACAGGAGTTCCCGCCTGTGAGTGATCCTGAGCTGATGATTTATGGAGGTGGTTTTTTTGGTGATAAAGACAAAGCCTTGATGAGTACTATCCATAAGACTGACCCCGATGAACTCGCTAGTCAGACCTGGAGCTTTGCCGATAAGCGATTACCTGAACTCCTGTTCCGCTATCGTGCACGGAATTTCCCAGAGACCTTAAATACAGATGAGTTGGCTCAATGGCTGGAGCACTGTCGTGCCCGCATACTTGATGGTGATTCAGGCTTTTTTAATTACACAGAATTTAAAACTGAGATCGAACAACTGCGTGGAGAACATGCTGAGGATGACGCCAAACTAAAAATTCTCACTGAAGTAGAAAATTTTGCGCAGGAACTGGTCTCTTACATTCAGCAGGCTTAAGCGAAAAAAGCTTAAGCTTTCTTCCTTGGCGCATAAGTTGAACCACTACGGCCTGTGCGCGAGTTAAGATCTTCAGCAACCGCTTCAGCATGCTCGGTCACGGCCTGCAGAGAGCCAGGTTTTGAACCTTCAATTTTTGAAGTGCCATGGCCAATAACATAATTGTACCAGTCACCATCGGCAACGCCTTCTGGCGGTGTACCTTTCTCAACAGAGACAACCTGATATTTAAGCTTTGTAATCTTTTCTTCTGACATTATATAGCGTCCTCTTAATGAGTTCGTGCCGCACTTCTTTTGGAACGGCTGTTTTTAGATATATGCGGTGGTGGTGGTGTGCCACTGCGCTTATGTGTTGATCGTTTGCTTGATGCGCGTTTGTTATGCTTTGGCTTACTATCACGTCCTTTGTTAATAGGTTCTGCCTTGATCGTGGGGTCAGGCTCATATCCTTCAATAATATTTTTCGGAATTTCTCGCTTGATAAGCCGCTCGATATCTTTCAGCAGCTTTAATTCATCGACACAAACCAGTGACATTGCCTCACCGACATTACCGGCACGACCCGTACGACCAATGCGGTGTACATAGTCTTCAGCAACATTGGGTAATTCAAAATTCACAACATGGGGTAACTGATCGATATCCAGTCCACGTGCAGCAATATCTGTAGCAACCAGTACGCGTACTTTGCTGGATTTAAAATCAGCAAGTGCACGCGTGCGTGCACCCTGGCTTTTGTTGCCGTGGATCGCTGCAGAGGTAATACCATCTGTGGTTAATTGTTCTGCGAGACGGTTGGCACCATGTTTGGTGCGCGTAAATACAAGCACCTGTTTCCAGTTATTTATACCGATGAGGTGCGACAGTAGTTCACGTTTTCGTATTTTATCTACGGGGTGGACAATCTGCGCAACACTTTCAGATGCAGTATTACGCCTTGCAACTTCAACTACAGCAGGGTTTGTTAACAGGCCGTTCGCCAGCGTTTTAATTTCTGTGGAGAAGGTGGCTGAAAAGAGTAAGGTCTGTTTTTGTTTGGGTAACAGTGCAAGAACCTTGCGAATGTCGCGTATAAAGCCCATGTCGAGCATGCGATCGGCTTCATCAAGGATCAGTATATCGACCTTGGAAAGATTAACCGAGTTTTGGCTGACGTGATCAAGTAATCGACCCGGTGTAGCAACCAGGATATCAACGCCTTTGATCAGCTTCATCTTTTGCGGATTGATACTTACGCCACCGAAAACAACAGTCGATTTTAGTGGTAGGTATCGGCCATAGGTTTGTACACTTTCGTGTACCTGTGCGGCCAGTTCGCGTGTGGGTGTTAGCACCAGGGCACGAATAGGGCGACGGCCTTTACCCGGTTTATCTGACTGCATTAAACGTTGCAGCATGGGCAGGGTGAAACCCGCCGTTTTTCCAGTACCTGTTTGTGCACCACCCATGATATCGCGGCCTTCCAGAATGAGTGGAATGGCCTGCTTTTGTATAGGGGATGGCTCAGTGTAATTTTTTTCAGATACAGCACGGAGCAATTCGGCTCTTAAACCGAGCGATTCAAATGACATGCGATGATTTTCTCCAGAATCGGCCTACCCAATACAATGTTTGGGACGGTCTAGGCGGAAACATACTTTTATTGCGAGGCTGACCGGTAAGGATGGCCACGTTGCGCTTGATGCAGACCGAAGTGCACCTAAAATTGAGTGTGTATTATACACGAAAACAGACTCAAAAGATGGCTAAAGAGAAGTTTATTTGCTGTTTATGGAGATAAAGCTAGTTTATTTCATCTAATTTAAACTGCTCAATTCGCATTGCGGTGGCGCCCGCGACGGCAACGGGCATCACCAGAAAATTAAAAACAGGGATCATGGTGCCGAGCATCACCGCACCACCAAAGCCAAGTGAGAGCATTTTTTTCTCACCGAGTTTGTTACGAATATCAACGAAGTTCATGCCGTGGTTACCGAGTGGATAATCACCATATTCAATCGCCATCATCCAGGCACTAAAGAATACCCATAACAGCGGTGCGATCAGATTTACCGCAGGGATAAACGACATAATCAACAGTGGGATCCCCCACATCAGAAAATAAAGAATCTTTCTGAATTCTCCACTCATTGCATACGAGACTTCCTGCATAACGGTACGACCTGACTGGTCAACCGGGTTTTTACCGGTCAAACTTTTTTCAACTGCACCTGCGAGATAACCATTAAATGGAGCACCAACCAGATTCGCAATAATGGTAAAACCAAAGAACAAAACAATCCCAGCGCTAAAAGCAAACAATAACCAGATAAGGTAAGACAACCAGGCGAGCCAGTCCGGCAGGCTGGCGTTCATACCATTGATGAAGTCGCTGACATAACCGGAAAGCGACCAGAACAGCACCGTGAAAATGAGTACATTAATGAATAGAGGGATCACGACAAAGCGCTTCACCCCTTTGCGCTGGATCAGGCTCAGGCCTTTTATAAAATATGTGGCACCATTGACTGGATTGCTGATCATTTTCTTATCCTTGTTTGTTCACGATGGCTGACAAGGCAAGTTTAGCTACGCCAAAGGCCGCATCGGTATTTTCAGGTTTGAGTAAAGAGACATTTAACATGTTTTGTCGCATCGTCGTCCAGCGCGTATTTTTCGCACCACCGCCAACAGTTCTGATTGAGCTGGGCCAGGGTGCACCCAGCTGTTTGAGTTTCTCATAGCCTTTGAGTTCAATCTGTGCGATGCCTTCCAGCATGGCCTGAAAAAACATCACCTCATCATCTGGCCTTGGCGTCAGGCGTGGCGATAGT
>JAOULB010000221.1 GCA_029882235.1 Gammaproteobacteria bacterium
TAATCTATCGAGATAAGATTAAAAGACCAACCAGTATCGGCAAAGGCTGCATTAAGCACCGACATTTGCGAATAAATCTGGCTCTCTGCAATTTGTCCGCTAGCCCCATCATGAATCACATGAACATAAGTATTAATAACGCCACCAGTAACCACAGGTGGCTCCTCTCCACCACCATCACCGCCACCGCCAGGTGTTCCAGGTGGCTTACCTTTAGCATTACCAAGCAATTTGGCGCGCGCTGCAATATAAGGTCCAAGCTTTTTATTCACTTTTAACATTTCATCTTCAGACATATTACGCGTTGCGCAACGACCCCCGCCTTTAATAAAGGACTGCATATCACTCCACGTTGTATTGCCAATTTTGAGTGGTTGGCCATTTTTTTCTGCCAAGGATATGGTTGGCACCAACATGATAGTTAATATGAATAACTGACTGATTGAGTAGAGTTTTTTAGACTTTTTCATTGTATCTCCTTATTCTTTATCCTGATTAAAATTCAATCAATAATTCCCCGTCATTTATTGATTGGTTGAATTATAAGTCGTCTTACAATTGATATTCCAGAGACCCAGTTCTAATATTTAAATATACTCTGAAAAACATCTTGGTTATTCTATAAACGTTTCTTCCGTCTCTGGTTTAACGTGTTGTTTAGTCTGCTTTTTAATCAACACATTTAGCTCATGAACGGCACCTTTTTTGGTGTTGTCAATAATCGCGTCAAGCTTTTTCTGCGACTCCTGATTCACAACAAGTGGCCCAAAGACATTTTTTATTCTTTTCGAATACTCTTCCTCGGTAAAATAGAGCCTGTGTGGCTTATTCGTTTTCTTTACATAGACTTTATCCATTGTCACCCCCGCCGTATCCATCGACAGGCATGTAATCATTGTAGGCAGGCGTTTCATCTTCACCGCCTGTGGATAGCAGGACTCAAGATGTTTTTGCACACCATCAATTCCCGATTTGGTATATATAGAATCAAACTTACGAATTGCAGAGCGCACATTCAGTTCGGTATCAAAAGGCTCATATCCCATCTCAAATATAAACACTGGTTCCTCAGAAACCCTGAATTTCACCTGATAGGATTGTTTTGAGTCCATAGAATTTGCGGTACAATTCACGGATTTCAAATCCTTCATCTTTCCAGTGATAATACATGAACCCTTAACCGGTAATGTAATTAGTTTTTTGCCTTTAGGCTTAGTAACTCGACTAACCGTCATATCCAACAACTGACTTCCTGCACCCTGCACTTTCGTTCCGGCAAATGAAGCAGAGAACTCATCATTAAAAAATCCAAACGAGATAAATCCATTTTGATAAACGGTCTGTCTTGCCGCTAGCTTTTTATTACAAGTCGATGTGTAATCAACACCATTGATTTTAACCAGCTCGCACTCACCTTTTAGAAAAGCGAAAAATTTAAATTTGATACCAGTGGCAAAAGACGAGTTAGAGAAAATGCAAAACAAAATCACTAACAAATAACGTTTATTCATTCGAGCAATCCTTCTTATTACGCTCTTGACACAAAATTTGCATTAGCAACTCAGGAGTGATTATATCCCACCCCTCCTGTTCGCGCACATATTAACACACAGACGGGATTTTTCCTTATCAACTACCGGTTACCAACGATTTTACCATCGTAATAGTAATAATTTTTATCCCTCGCCTCAGACTTTGTCTTTTCATCATAACGAGTGGTCTCAAACGTTGTAGCATCGGCCTGCTGAATTTTTTCGACAGTCTGATACTGCAGAATATGATAAACAGAGTCTTTGTCCTGCGCATAACCCCGCTCAAGGTGCTTGAACGATGCAACATCAGCACCCTCGACGACAAAAGGGGTCTTCGTTGAAAGATAATAGACATGGTCCTTATCTTTTCCGAAAGCGTGATCATCGCCATATAGACTGAAAGTCGCGGCATCGGCCTCACTGAGTATTTTAGTGGTCCGCTCGTAGATATTGTCTTTATCTTTGGCAAGAAATTGATTCAACACCTTAAAGCTGCTTTTATCAACAGTAGATAAGGCTTTACCGAAATGATAAACAATACAGCCATCTGGATTGTCAGACTGACTCCATGAGTCATAATCGTTGAAAATAGAAAAATACTCAGGTCTGGCACCCTTCAGAATTTCACCGTCATATATGATTTGACTGTTATTTTTCCAGTAGTCATTATATCGATCACCTAATCTTTCAATCTCAACATCTTCAACCCCTTCAATCTTTTTACCTTCGTAATAAAGATGACGAGTATCTCGTGCATATTTGGCTCGATGGAAATTATTATCTTCTTCGAAAAGAGTAAACGACTGGCTATCCGCCTCGTCTATCGGGCGCGCATCATAATAAACTTTACCGTTAGCGACGGAATAACCTGAGTTCGCCACTCCCTTCATCGCATTTGATAAAATATTGACATAACCAAACATGAAAAAGCCAAGCATAATTACAACAGCACTGACTATGATGAGTTTCGTGCTGTTAACACCAAAATATTGCCACCCAAACAGTTTAAGCAAGACAAAAACACCAATGGGATAACACAACAGCAGCATAGTGGAAATAATATGGCTTTTATCATTCTCTGAACCCGGCGCATCAAACATCATCGGTGACATCATAAACAATAAAAACCAGGGAGAAATAATTACGGTAACAATAATATTGATCGCTAATTGCATATTGACTCTTTGCTTTTACTTGGAAAGATAAGAATATAATTTTTCTAACATTATAACGTTTAACTTGTGGTGCGCGAAGCGAAGCAAGCGACCCACGCGAACGCATTGTTATGCGTTTCGATCCACAACTTGCAGATTAAACCCTTCACTTTGATCGGGTTCCTGAAAATACTTGGTCACTTCAATGAACATTGATTCTGTGTCATAGATTGCCCTTTCTGGCTGTTCTAAACGTCTTTTCTCTATTTGCCTCAAACAAACATCATTGCTTACATTTAGATAGATAAGCTCGTTTGGTGCATTGGCTTCGGTAATTAGATCTTTAAACCACTTTCGTTGATTTACAGTGTTTGCAGGAAAATCCATAACCACACTTGTACCTGTTTTCAATATATCCAAAACATGTGATTTGACTAGCGGTTTCAATAATGAAGAATAATGAAGGTAATCATCAAATGAAGTGATTTGATTTGGGTAAAGCTTCGACAACCACTCATCTTCAGAGATCAAAACAGCATTTCGTTCTTGAGAAACCCGCTTCGATTTAGTTGATTTTCCTGCTCCCATCTTTCCTGAGAACAATATCAATGTACCTACTTGCACTTTTCGTCCTTTTTACGCATAAAGTTATAGCTGTGCGGGGCAAACAGAGCGTAGCGCAGTTTGCGTCGAACTAGCGCCTTGCTAGCCCTTTACTGATTAAAATTGCTCTTTTTGTCTAAATAAGCCTTAAAGGCAGCCCCGAAAAAATGATCCCAGCCGGAATGGCAAATATCATAACAGTTAACTTCGGGTGTTAATCCAATATGTGTAAAGTGAATATCCGTCTCTGCACCCCTAGGAACTATTTCAAACCTTAGCTGTGTATTTTCCCATTCTGAACGCATTTCTGGAGTTGTGACCGGATGAATATGATTAGCTTCATAGCAATGGAGCTCAATAAGTTTATTTTCCTGTAGTGTCACAACTTCAAAAGACCAGGTTGTTCCATCTTCAAATTTAGCTGTCGTTTTGTCGCCAATTTTATTTATTACTGATGTCATATCAGTCCACCAATTCGACATTTCTTTTGTTATGGCATCATAAACCCTTGTCGGAGCAAGGTTAACGGTAACCGTATGCTCATAATTTTCCATAATCATCCCCTCTTATTTTGAAAAGAAGATAGAACTATAGTTAAATTAGTATTGTAATATAAGTAGGCAATTTTTTAATATATAGTATCATTTTTAATACCGTGCGCCAGCACTAGGTTACACCTATGACACTGAAGCCAAACATAGAACCATCAACTGATACGTCGCTGTGCCCAATGCCAGAGATCGCAAAACTGATTGGAGGCAAATGGAAATTAATAGTATTGCAGATATTAATCTTCCATGGCATGCATCGGTTTAATGAGCTGCGTCGTAAAATTGATGGGGTAACCCAAGCAATGCTTACCAAGCAATTAAGGGCATTAGAACAAGATGGACTTATATCTAGAAAAATTTATCCTGAAGTCCCCCCTCGCGTTGAATATTCTGCCACTCAAAAAGCGATAGACCTTAGGGAAATGTTCGAAGCAATGCATCGTTGGTGGTTAAACCAACAGGGCTAACGTTTTAATAACCTGGCACCGTGAGTGGAGTGATCTATCACCACTTTAGTGGACACGTTTACGCACATAGTTTTTCATATTTCAGTGGCGATTGGTAGTTTAACGAGGAGTGCAAACGCACTCGATTATAAAACTGAATGTATTCAA
>JAOULB010000009.1 GCA_029882235.1 Gammaproteobacteria bacterium
CACCGGCCATGACTTTACTAAACACGGGAGCTGAAACTTCACCACCATAATAAACACCCTGACGTGGTTCATTAATAACAACGACCATGACGAGACGCGGTTTACTTGCTGGCGCCATTCCGGCAAAGACAGAAATATATTTATCATCCTGATAGCCACCCGCTGTTGCTTTTTTAATGGTGCCGGTTTTGCCTGCAACGCGATAGCCACTAATTTTTGCGCGCTGACCTGTACCATCCTGGGCGACAACTTTTTCAAGCATTGCGTTTAATGTTCTTACCGTTGATGACTTCAATACTGCTTCGCTTCGAATATCACCTTCTTGTTTCATAAAACTTACTGGCGTTAATCGACCCTGATTTGCCAGTACCGCATAGGCACGTGCTAACTGTAATGGTGTGACTGAGAGACCATAACCGTATGACAATGTTGCCTGATCGATCTTGCGCCATTCCGAATCATGCGTTAGCACACCGGTTACCTCTCCGGGGAAACCGCTACCGCTGGACATACCAAAACCAAGCCGATTATGTACTTGCCAAAGTTTACGTGAAGACATTGACAGCGCGATCTTTGACGCGCCCACATTACTGGACTTCTGAATAATGGTGGCCAGATTAATGCGTCCATAGTTACGGATATCTCGAATACGATTTGTACCGACATGCATAAAACCGGGCGAGGTATCAATTGTCGATGATGTTGAATAACGTCCACTTTCGAGTGCCGCAGCAATGGTAAAGGGTTTTGTCGCTGAACCCGGTTCAAAGGTATCGGTCACCGCACGGTTACGATAACGAGAACCCTTCAGGTTCTGTCGGTTGTTTGGATTATAGGAGGGCTGATTGACCATTGATAAAATTTCGCCGGTTTTGGCATCCATGATAATGGCAGAACCTGATCGTGCCTTGTGTTGAAACACGGCTCGCTTTAACTCACGATAGGTTAAATACTGTAAGCGACGATCAAGACTTAAGATGAGATCCTTACCGGGATTTGCCGCCTTAATAAGATCAACGTGTTTGATAATTCGGCCAAGACGATCTTTAACGACGCGTTGTTTACCCGTTTTACCTTTCAGCCACTCGTCATAGGCCAGTTCCAGCCCTTCCTGACCTGTGTCATCAACATTGGTAAAACCAATTACATGTGAAGCGACTTCACCAAGTGGATAATAACGACGATATTCACGTTGCGTAGAAACACCTGGAATTTCCAGCGCCATGACCTGCTCTGCCAGTTCAGGATTTAGACGCCGTTTCAGATAGACAAATTCTTTGTCTTTGCGCGACTGAATAAGTTTGGCCAGTGTATTAACTTTTAGATCCAGTAGTTTTGTTAACTTCGGCCATTGACTACGGGCTGTTAAAAACGTTTCAGGATGTACCCAGATTGAATCCACAGGTGTGCTGACTGCCAAAGGTTCACCATGACGATCAGTGATCATGCCGCGATGCGCAGCCACGTTTTCAACACGCAGTGCGCGTGCATCGCCCTGACTCTGTAAAAACTTTTTGTTAAAGATATGCAGGTCAAACGCACGCCAGACCAGTATCGCACAGGCAAGCATAATCATCAGAACGATGACGCCCAGTCTAAATGGTGTAGCAGGCTGATGGACCGTATCACTCATTGTTTAACAATTACCACTTTGTTGTAATCCACATTACGCATGCGTAAGCGTTGTCGTGCTATTTTTTCAATTCGACCATGCGTAGCCCAGGTACTTTGCTCCAGTTGCAAACGACCCCATTCCACATTCATGGCATCACGCTCCTTATATAAGGCGGTCAGCTCTGCATAGAGCTTGCGGTTCTGATGCTTGGCATACACAACTGCCAGGGCCGATAACACCAGTAGCGCAACCAGTATGCTATTCAGCATTAACCTGCTCATGCCAGCTTCTCTGCCACGCGTAAAATCGAACTACGTGATCGAACATTCTGTTCCTGTTCCTGTGCTGACGGTCTTATTGCCTTACCGATCGCTTTCATTTTCTGATTGAGCTGCACATGGGTAACAGGCAAATCAGGGGGTAACTGATCACCGCGTGACTGTTCCCGAATAAACCGTTTGATCAATCTGTCTTCAAGTGAATGAAAACTGATCACCACCAGACGCCCACCCGGTTTTAAAATCTGCAAGGCGTGCTGTAAAAATACTTTTAAGTCTTCCAGCTCATCATTGATAAAAATGCGTATCGCCTGAAAACTTCGTGTTGCCGGATCCTTACCCTTTTCCCATTTCGGGTTTGCCGCTGCGACAATGGCCGCTAATTTGCTCGTTGTGTCGATCGGCGCTTCCGCTCTTGCCACGCAAATAGCTCTGGCAATGCGTTTGGCAAATCGCTCTTCACCATATTCTTTTAATACAGTGGCGATGTCCTGTTCCTTCGCCTTGCTTATCCACTCTGCCGCACTCATTCCGCGAGTCGGATCCATACGCATATCCAGTGGGCCGTTCTGTTTAAAGCTAAAGCCGCGTTCTGGATCATCCAGCTGGGGCGAAGACACACCCAGATCCAGTAAAATGCCATCGACCTGTCCCAACCAGCCCTGTTGTTCGACAACCTGTGCCATATTGGCAAAGGAGTCCTGCCGGATGAGAAAACGATCATCCTCAGAAAATTTTTCCTGCGCCGTTGCCAGCGCTCTTGGATCTTTATCCATGGCCAATAACTTTCCCTGTTGCAGTCGATCTAAAATGGCACCACTGTGACCGCCACGACCAAAGGTGCCGTCCACATAGATGCCATCCGCTTTTATAGCCAATCCCGCCAATGCTTCCTCCAGCATGACCGGTTGATGTTCATTGGGCGTTGTCATGGCCCTTACAGGGACAGAGATCCCAGTTCCTCGGGTAAATCGCCATCCTCGTCATCACTTTCAGTCAGCCACTGGTTGCGACGATCGCTCCAGCGGTCTTCATTCCATAATTCAAACTTGTTGCCCTGACCAATCAGCACAATACGTTTCTCCAGTTCGGCAAATTCCCGCAAGGGCGGGGGCAACAGAATACGGCCATGCCCGTCGAGCTCGACTTCGGTGGCATGACCTATTAATAAGCGTTGCAGGCGACGGGCCTGTTTGTTGAGGCTGGGTAGACGCACCAGTTTGCGCTCGATTTCTTCCCATTCGGGCAGGGGATACAACAGCAGGCAGTGGTCCCTGTCGACAGTGACCACTAACTGACCATTGCAGTTCTCTTGCAGACGCTCCCGGTATCTGGACGGCATCGCCATCCTTCCCTTCGCATCGAGATTTAGCGTATTGACCCCGCGAAACAAATTCTTCCCCTTTTACTGGTTTTACCATTTTGTCCCACTTTTACCCACTTTGTAACACTATAGGTAGCAAAAGGCCTCAGTGTCAAGAGAATTGACCCACAAAATAAGGAATTCTTTCTTTAGGAACAGTAACTTAGGAGAACTTTCTAAGGTAAAAATCGCAATTTTTCGTCATCAGTAAGCCTTATAATTCAATAGCTTAAAATTGACTCTTAATGTGGAATATGAGGAAGGAGTCGGCCTGTAAGCCGGGTTCTGTCGTGGATAATCATTCATCTGGGATGTGTGTCGCCACACACCTCAAGCGACCTACCCGGGAACAATGCGGGCCGCACCAATGTTCCCCTATTTGGTCTTGCTCCGAGTGGGGTTTACCCTGCCACTGCTGTTGCCAGCAGCGCGGTGCGCTCTTACCGCACCATTTCACCCTTACCAGCAAGCTGGCGGTATATTTTCTGTGGCACTTTCCGTCGACTCGCGCCGCCCAGGCGTTACCTGGCACCCTGCCCTATGGAGCCCGGACTTTCCTCCAGAAAATGCGAACATTTTCCAGCGATTATCGGGCCGACTCCAGGGCGCTAGTGTCCGGGCTTTATCGATGAGTTTCAAGTGCCAGGTTTAATTTCCAGCGCGCGTGCATAAAGTTTGTTCTTTTTCACGCCTGTGATCGAGGCCGTGGCACTGGCGGCCTGCTTTACGGGTAAATATTCAAGCAGGATTTTCAGTACCTGTTCGGATTCGGTGTCAATCTGACTGGGGTCGGGCTCATCAGCGCCAGCAACCACCAGCACAATTTCACCGCGCTGTTGATTTTTATCCTGTTTAACCCAATCGACCAGACCAGCCAGCGTTTCTCGATGAACAGTTTCGTAGGCCTTGGTCAGCTCACGCGCGAGAACAACCTGGCGATCAGCGCCTAAAATCTCCAGCATGTCTTCCAGGCAGGCAAGGATACGATGTGGCGATTCATACAACACCAGAGTTCGCGTTTCATTCGCAAGAGATTGAAGTTGTTTTTGTCTGGCCTGCTGTTTTGAAGATAGAAAACCTTCAAAGATAAACCGATCAGTTGGCAAACCTGCCGTGGCAAGTGCAGCCAGAATTGCGCTGGAACCAGGAATCGGTACAACTTTAATATCCGCCTGTTGCGCCAGATTAACCAGGTGAAAGCCGGGATCACTAATTAATGGTGTACCCGCATCTGAAATCACCGCAATAGAGTCCCCATTCTGAAGACGGGTTAATAATTGTCCGGCCGTTTCGCGTTCATTGTGCTCATGATAGGCCTGACAGGGTGTATTAATACCAAAGTGTTGTAGCAGTTTCTTGCTATGCCGGGTATCTTCTGCTGCAATTAAGTCAACGGCCTGTAGCGTTTCCTGTGCACGTTGTGACATATCACCGAGATTTCCAATCGGTGTTGCGACTATAAATAAGGTTCCGGATTGATTTGACACACTCAGTTCCTGACAAGATACTGTATAAAAATTCTAATTCTCGACTATAAAGATATAACTATGATATTACGCAGAACCCTGCTTGTATTGCTTTTTCTTGGTCTCGCCTCGTGTGCAGGTGTACCCAAACTGACCAAACAGGCATTTGAAACAGCTGAAGAAAAATTTCTTCAGGGTGAATACACTGAGGCTGCCCGCCTGTTTAATGGTATGGCTGGTCAGGCGCGTAAGTCATCAAGTCGTGCCGAATTGCTCATGCGCGCTGCTGCCTCCATGGCCAAGGCTGACCTGATCCCACAGGCGCGTGAAACACTTGATAATATCCAGCTTGATAAAAATAACCGATTTCAGGTTTTTCTTTTTAACTTGAGCCAAAGCCATCTGGCATTGGCCGAACGTCGCCCAGCAGATGTGTTTGGTTATTTGCGTAGCCCACCCCCGCGCAATACCAGAAACCGCTATCGCGCTGAATACTACAAACTCCGCGCCGAGGCCTATACCATGCAGGGTAATCGTCTGGAAACGGCGCGTGAGCTGGTCAAACGTGAGGCTTATCTAAAAACATCAGAACTCATTGAAAAAAACCAGACCGCAATCTGGGATGCTTTAACTACTTTAACAACACGCGCCTTACAGCAACTGCGCACTTCACCTCCTCCTGATGTCCTTAGTGGCTGGATGCATCTGGTGCAAATAGCAAAATCTTACCAGCTTGATCCCGTCCAGCTAAAAAGACAGGTAACTTACTGGCGACGTCAGTACCCCAAACACCCGGTCCGCAAAGATGTGCTCGATGGACTATCAACGCGGAAAAAAGAAGATGTTGCTATCCCCAACCAGATAGCCCTGCTGTTACCATTCAGTAGTAAGTATGCAACTGCGGCCGAGGCTGTAAGAGATGGCTTCCTGGCTGCTTATTACTCGCATCCGGATCACCAGAATCAATCCATTCGCATTTATGATGTGGGTGATGATCCCGGTAATGTGCTTGATGTCTATGATCAGGCGATTACCGAAGGTGCACAGTTTATTGTCGGCCCACTGGATAAAGACGCAGTAACGAAAATGGCCAATCAGGAGCCCTTACCTGTACCTACACTGGCGTTAAATTATTCACAGGAAGAAAACTCTGAAGCACGCAACCTGTTTCAGTTTGGCTTATCACCTGAAGAAGAGGCGCGACAGGTTGCCGAACGCACCTGGCTGGATGGGCATGTCTATGCCACTATCCTGTCACCAGCAGGGCCCTGGGGAGACAGAGTCAAAACAGCGTTTAAAGAACGCTGGGAATTTATGGGCGGCAAGGTTGTTGAAGAACAGAGTTATGATCCAGGCAAAAATGACTTCTCTGGTCCAATTCGAACACTACTTGATATTGATGAAAGTGAGCACCGCTCACGCAAATTAATCACAACCTTAAAGCGTGATGTGAAATTCTCACCACGCCGTCGTAAAGATGTTGATTTTATTTTTCTCGCCGCATTTCCAAAGCAGGCGCGTGCGATACGGCCACAGCTTAAATTTTTCCACGCGACTGAAGTCCCGGTCTATGCCACCTCCCATATCTTTACTGGCAATCTGAACCAGGAAAAGGATCGTGATATGGATGGTATGTTATTTGGTGATATGCCCTGGGTATTGGCAGAGACAACCTCGCATCGAAGTCTTCGCAGTGATATCGAGCGCCAGATATCAAAAGCGGGAAACAGTTTTCAACGTCTTTATGCGCTGGGCATTGATGCCTTTAATATCATTGGTGCGCTGAACCCACTGCGCAAGTTCAGTTATGAACGTTACGATGGCGAAACGGGCAGCCTGAGTCTGGATGTACAACAACGTGTTCGGCGCCAGCTGACCTGGGTCAAGTTTCGCAGTGGCCACCCTCGTACTATAGATCAGGCTACTCAGTAACTTTTCAGTATGGTTAATCATTCACGGAAAACCGGCGACGAAGTCGAAACTCTGGCCTGTCAATACCTGCAGCAACAGGGATTAAAAACGCTGAATCGAAATTTTCACTGTCCACGTGGTGAACTGGACGTCATCATGGAAGATGGTGATACAATCGTATTCGTGGAAGTACGCTATCGGAGTAATCCACGTTTTGGCAGCAGTGCTGAAAGTGTAACTAAATCAAAACAGGACAAATTAATCACCAGCGCCATGTATTATTTACAACAAAATCCGACACACAGAGATCGACCCTCGCGTTTTGATGTCGTTGCTGTGTCTTTACAAAACAATAAACCGGATATTGACTGGATTAAGAGTGCATTTAATGCCTAGTACTAAGTATGAATATTGAAAAAAATATTGAAGCTATCTTCAGCGCCAGCATAGAAACCAAACAAAAGGCAAGCACTGTTCTGGCTCAGCCTGTTGCGGCCGCAGTCAATTTAATGGTTGAGCGATTACAGGCAGGCAATAAAATTCTGACCTGTGGCAATGGCGGTTCTGCTGCTGATGCACAGCATTTTTCTGCTGAACTATTGTGTCGCTTTGAGCGAGAGCGACCAAGCCTGCCAGCCATTGCCCTGACCACAGACAGTTCAACCATGACCGCGATCAGTAACGATTATAACTTTGATCAGATCTTTGCCAAACAAGTCTCATCCCTTGGCCAAAAAGGTGATGTTCTGATTGCGATCTCAACCAGTGGCAATTCAGCAAATGTGATTGAAGCAATAAAAGTAGCGCATCAACGTGATGTGCATGTTATTGCCCTGACTGGGCGAGATGGTGGTGACATGGCCCAACTTCTTGCAGATGCGGATATTGAAATTCGAGTCCCATCTGAGATTACCGCCCGTATTCAGGAAGTACACCTGCTCACAATTCATTGCTTCTGTGATCAAATCGATGAAGTCATGTTTGGTTCCAACTAACATTCTAAATGACTAAACTATCGGGTCAATTCCTCCTGCAACTGTCCAGTATTGTTGGGAAAGAGTCACTTCTTTCAGATGAAGCTGAATGTTATACCTATGGCTATGATAACAGCCGCCGCCACGCGATCCCTGATGCCGTTGTCTTTCCAAAAACACATGAGCAGATTGTCGAGATTGTAAAGGCCTGCAACACAAATAAAACGCCGTTAATTGCACGTGGCCGCGGTACCGGTACAACCGGCGCCACGGTGCCAACTCAGGGCGGAGTTGTACTTTCGACTGAGCGAATGGATAAAATTATCAATATTGATACTGCGAACCGCTATGTTGTTGTTGAGCCGGGCGTACTGAATCAAACCATTCAGGATGCAACCAAAGAGCATGGTTTTTTCTGGCCCCCCGATCCCAGTAGTGGTGCTTATTGCACAGTCGGTGGTAACCTGGCCTATAACTCTGCCGGACCACGTGCAGTTAAATATGGAACGCCACGTGAAAACACACTGGGCTTAAGAGCCGTTACGGGCATGGGTGAAGAAATCCGCACCGGCGTTTACACAACCAAGGGGGTTGTTGGTTATGATCTCACGCGCTTGCTGATTGGTTCTGAAGGTACTTTAGGCATCATCACAGAGGCCACGCTTAAACTCACTCCATTAGCAGAAACAACTCGAACGATGCAGGCTATTTATGCAGATATTGAATCGGCTACAAAAGCGGTCGCAAGCATTATGGCGCAACCGGTTATCCCTTGTGCGCTGGAATTTATTGATGGTCGTTCGATCGAAATGATTCGTGATTACTCAGATGCTGACTTACCTAAAAAAGCTGGTGCAATGTTGATGATCGAGGTTGATGGCACCGAGGCCAGTATAGATGATGCTCTATCGAAATTAACAAAAGCTGCGACCAACAATGGACTGATCAGACTTGTTGAAGCAAAAACGCCAGAAGAAATCGCAGCCCTATGGAAGACCAGAAAGGCACTCTCCCCGGCCCTGCGAAAAGTTGCACCTAAAAAAATTAATGAGGACATTGTTGTTCCCGTATCGAATATCCCTGCATTAATCCATGGACTCGAACTCATTGAAAAGGAATTTAATTTAACAATAATTAATTTCGGTCATGCTGGCAATGGGAATATGCATACTAATATCTTATATGATCCTGAAGATAGTGAACAAAACTCAAACGCAAAAAAATGTCTTGATCGTGTATTTTCTCTGGTTCTGAAACTCAACGGTACTTTGTCAGGTGAACACGGAGTTGGTCTGGAAAAAATGGATTATGTCGATCGTGAAATTGACCCTGTCACACTCAATTTAATGCGGCGCATCAAACAACAGTTTGATCCGAATAATATTCTAAATCCAGGTAAAATGTTCCCTGCAGTTGATGCGTAAATTATAGACCCAGTAGCTCGCGATACCGTTGCGCATCTTCAGCACTAATACAACAGGCAATAATTTTTTCCATACTATCCTCAAAGTCGCGCATCACTTTAACCGCAATAACAACGGCCTGTTGTTTTGGATAGCCATAAACTCCGGTGCTAATTCCCGGAAAGGCAATCGACTGAATATTGTTTTCTATGGCGATTTCGAAACAACGTCGATAACAGCGCTGCAGTAACTCAGCTTCACCCTGATCTCCACCATGCCAGACTGGCCCGACAGTGTGGATGACATATTTTGCGGGAAGATTAAATCCCTTTGTCAGTTTTGCATCACCAGTTTTACAACCATTCAGCAGGCGACATGCGGCTAATAATTCAGGTCCTGCAGCACGATGTATTGCACCATCGACGCCCCCTCCTCCCAGCAGTGAATTATTCGCCGCATTGACGATGGCGTCGACGCGCAGGCTTGTGATATCGGTGTGTTGAACCTCGATCATCGGTTCACTCTGATCAAAACTCTGTGCTTATTTAACCAGCTTGAGATTGGGACGTTTTGGTTTGTTGCTTGAAGACTTGGGATCATCGCCACCGGCATTGTCATTTTCATTGAACACCATGCCCTGACCATTTTCCTTGGCATAAATGGCCATGACAGAATTGACCGGAAAGCAAACTTCGGTTGGATTGCCAGAAAAACGGGCACTAAAAACGATTTCATCATTGCCCAGCTCTAATCTGGACACAGCGCGGGGCGCGATATTCAATACAATTTTGCCATTATCGACATATTGCACAGGCACATGGACATCATCATTTTGCGCATTAACCAGCACATAGGGCGTCATCTCATTATCGACGATCCATTCGTATATTGCGCGCAACAGGTAGGGTTGACTGGGTAACATCAAAACACTCGCTTTATTCATAAATCCTACACCCTATTTTTAACAAAAATCAGGCCATCATGACAGAGTGAAATGCTGATCCAGGCCAAAAAAGTGGCATTTTTAACAAAAAACGGCCCAGAGCAATACTGAGCCGTTTTGGTGCAAAAATGACCTGATTCAGGCCATCTGGCGTATTTCCTTTTCACCCTCGGTCAGACTTTCCTGAAATGACCCACGCTCAAACATACGTTCAGCATATTTGATCAGAGGCTTGGCCACCGCAGGTAGTTCAATACCATATTGGGGCAGACGCCATAATAATGGAGCCAGAACACAATCCATCAAGGTGAATTCATCACTCATGAAAAATGGTTTTTGATCAAAAATAGGTGAGGCACCCACCAAACTGTCACGTAATTCCTTACGTGCCGCATCGGCGTCCTGATTATTTGCAATCTTGTCCACCAATGTGAACCAGTCGCGTTCGATTCGATGCAACATCAGTCGATTGCGTGCCCGCGAAACCGGATCAACAGGCATTAATGGTGGATGCGGAAAACGTTCATCCAGATATTCCATAATGACACGATGATCATAAAGAACCAGATCACGATCGACCAGGGTTGGCGCTTCGTTATAAGGATTGAGGTCCTTTAGATCTTCCGGGGTGTTGTTGATATCAACATCAGTGACTTCAAAGCTGATGCCTTTTTCAGCCAGAACAATTCTTACGATATGGCAATAGGGGCAGGTATCTGCTGAAAACAGTGTCATTGCCAATCGTCTGTTCGCCATTTGCGCCATAAACTCACCTTTCTCTTACAAAATTCAGAAACAACCAAGGGGAGATGACTCTCCCCTTGGTCAATTACATATTAACAATCATTAATTACCGTCGTAATTAATTCTTGTTTTAATGAATATCCTTCCAGTATTCCTTCTTCAGTGCATAAGAAACAAAGAAGAATAAAATCAGGAACAGAATAACCCAAACACCAATTGTCTTGCGTTCCATCAGTGCAGGTTCACCCATATAAACCATGTAGTTGGTCAGATCACGCATGGCATTGGCATACTCCACTTTAGACATGGAACCTGGCTTAACTATTTCAAAACCAGAAAGAACTTTATGGTCTTTACCATCAGCCCCTTTCTCAGTCTTGTATACAGCCTTTTTCAAACCTTCCAGTTCCCACAGCACATGTGGCATACCGACACTGGGGAAAC
Source organism: Gammaproteobacteria bacterium (assembly GCA_029882235.1). Classification (GTDB taxonomy): domain Bacteria; phylum Pseudomonadota; class Gammaproteobacteria; order UBA6429; family Thiohalophilaceae; genus JAOULB01. The sequence goes on from JAOULB010000009.1 coordinate 11,142, forward strand.
GCTGGTTATTCATACCAAATGGACGAGACTCATCGATATAGAAAGTCATCAGATAGGTATAGAGCCAGTCCGCACCACGTGCACGTGCCACCACAGACAGGTCAGGTATCTTGGTACCAAACCAGTTCTTGGCATCATTGGTACGCATCGCCACTTCCATCAGAGAACCAACCTTACTGATTTCACCATCAGGCTTTTTGGAATAATCGGCAGTAAAGATCATATTCTCTTTAACCATTTTTTCCGGCATACCCAGATCCTGCGCCAGGCGGTTATAGCGCATAGCTTTGGCACCATGACAGCTCAGGCAGTAATTGACGAACAACTTGGCACCACGTTGGAGTGAGGCTTTATTATCCATATCAATATCAACTGAATAGTTCTTCATGCCTCCACCAGCGGCAAGGGCCAGCGCTGGCATCATGCTTAACAGCAAAGCAGTTATTATTTTTCTCATGATGTCACCCTCTCTGGTACGGGTTTAGTCTTCTCGAAGCTGGGCATAAACCACAGGGCAACGAAGTACAGGAAGTACAGCGCAGTAAATATCTGTGCCATCAGTGTTTTAACTGGCGTTGAAGGTTGTACACCTAACCAGCCAAGTACGACAAAACTGACAACAAAAATTCCCAACGCGATCTTAAAGTGAATACCGCGATAGCGAATTGATTTAACTGGGCTGCGATCAATCCATGGCAGGAAGAACAACACGATAATCGCTGCGCCCATCACCATAACACCTGGGAACTGCGACCCCAACATTGGCGGAACCGCACGCAACATGGCGTAGAACGGAGTGAAATACCAAACCGGCGCAATATGATCCGGCGTTTTCAGTGGATCCGCCTGTTCAAAGTTTGGATGTTCAATAAAGTAGCCACCCATTTCTGGAGCAAAGAACACCACGGCAAAGAAGAAGATAAAGAACACCACCACACCAACAATGTCTTTCACGGTGTAATAAGGGTGGAATGGAATGCCATCGAGTGGAATACCATTTTTATCTTTGTTTTTCTTGATTTCGATACCATCAGGATTGTTTGATCCGACTTCATGCAGTGCCAGGATGTGTAAGACAACCAGCGCAGCCAGCACGAAGGGTAATGCAATCACGTGGAAGGCAAAGAAACGATTCAGTGTGGCATCAGAGATTACGAAGTCACCACGAATCCATTCAGATAAAGGCTCACCAATACCAAAGGGTACTGCAGCGAACAGATTCACAATCACCTGCGCACCCCAGAAGGACATCTGTCCCCATGGCAGCAGGTAACCAAAGAAGGCTTCTGCCATCAGCGCTACATGTATAAGTACACCGAAGATCCACAGTAATTCGCGTGGCTTTTTATAAGAACCATACATCATGCCGCGGAACATATGCAGATAAACTACCAGGAAGAATGCCGAAGCACCGGTAGAATGCATATAACGAATAAACCAGCCCCACTCGACATCACGCATGATGTGTTCAACCGAGAAGAAGGCCAGTTCGGCATCTGGTTTGTAATACATGGTCAGCACAATACCGGTTACGATTTGCAGAACAAAAACCAGCAGTGCCAGCGAGCCAAAGAAATACCAGAAGTTGAAGTTCTTTGGCGCATAATATTCAGACAGGTGTTCCCGCCACATCTTACCCAGAGGAAAACGCGCGTCGACCCATTCAAACAGTGCAACTAATTTATCCATTACGCGGCTCCTTCATCTTTACCAACCAGAATGACAGTCGCACTCAGGTATTGATGGGGTGGAATGATCAGGTTTGACGGTGCAGGTACACCACTATATACACGACCTGCCAGATCAAACTTGGAACCGTGGCATGGGCAGAAATAACCACCACGCCAGTTAGCATCGAAGTCAGTCGCAACCAGTTCAGGGCGATACTTTGGTGAACAACCCAGGTGCGTACAGATGCCTTCCATTACAATAATGTCTGCATGGTCGGCGCGTGAACGGTGATAGTTTTTCGCATACTCAGGCTGTTTGGAGGCATCAGAATTTGCATCGGTCAGGTAGTCGATGTTCTTCTTTAAATCCGCCATATTTTCTGCGGTACGACGCACAACCCAGACGGGCTTGCCGCGCCATTCCACGGTGAGCATGCCACCGGGTTCAAGTTTACTAATATCCACTTCAACCGGTGCACCTGCGGCCCTGGCCTTGGCGCTCGGATTCATGGACGCTGCGAAAGGTATAACCAGGCCAACTGTTCCAACGGTTCCAACCACTGAAGTGGCAGCCGTCAGAAAGCGACGTCGGCTGTTATCAACGCCATCGTTACTCATTTATAAATCTCCAGATACTCAAAAAACCGGATAGGCAGTGATTTAAATTTTTGTTGCTTGTTGTCATCACTGTGTTAGAAAACCAGAATCTATTAATTAGCCCAAATGTGAACGGCGGCACATTCTGGACCAAGTAGCCCTGCGGGTCAAGAGGAATATAAAAAATGCTTAGCTATTCAATTAGTTATACCGGATTTTCGATATCGATAAACTGGTGAGAAACGCCAAATTTTTCGGCCAGATGGGCACCCAGTGCCTGCACCCCATAACGCTCAGTGGCATGATGACCCGCCGCGAAAAAATGCAGGCCACATTCGCGCGCCGTATGCACCGTATGTTCCGAAGCCTCGCCTGTAATATAAGCATCAACCCCAAGGGCAACGGCCTGCTGGATATAGCCCTGCGCCCCACCCGTGCACCAGGCAATGCGTTTGATGGGTTTATCATTACCCGCGATATGCAAAGGTGTGCGCTCCAGCTTTGCCGCAATGTGCGCAGCCAACTCTTCGCCTGAAAGCGGTTTCGATAACGAGCCGTGCATGCCTATGCCGGTTTCATTATCACCCAGAAAACGCCCTTCGAGTTCAAAGCCTAACAATTGCGCCAGCTGGATGTTGTTCCCCAATTCGGCATGGGCATCGAGAGGCAGGTGATAGCCCAGCAAATTCAGATCTGCCTTGATCAGGCTGCGAACACGCTGTCCTTTCATGCCGACTAAACAGGGATCTTCGCCCTTCCAGAAATAACCATGATGCACCAGCACCGTATCGGCGCCGGCCTTTATCGCAGCATCGATCAAGGCACGACTGGCGGTCACGCCACTGACAATGGAATTAACCTCGGCCTTGCCCTCAACCTGCAAACCATTCGGGGCATAATCCTTATATCGATCAATCTCCAGTAACTTATTGGTATACTCGAGTAGCTCAGTTAATTGCGCCATGGATTAATCGCCCTTTATTGATCATTATTTAGCATACAGTCTATCGGAAAACATCGAAAATGCGTATTAGCAAACAACTTAACTTCTTTTTTCAATTTGCCACACTCGGACTCGCCGCCGCATTTGTGATTCTGTATTTCTATCCGAGCCTGCTCAATGATCGCCCGACACAGGTTGAATTCAAACAAAGCACCCGACCACTGGAACATAGCCAGGGTGTGGTTTCCTATGCCGATGCCGTCGCCGCCGCACAACCTGCGGTGGTCAACATCTTTACAAAAAAACGCATCGTCGAACGTCGCCAGCCATTTTCAAATGATCCCATGTTTCGTTATTTCTTCGGTGACAAATTCGGTGCACCACGTGAACGCACCGAAACCAGTCTGGGTTCCGGCGTTATTATCAGTCCGCAGGGTTACCTGCTGACCAACAACCATGTCATCGCCGATGCCGATGAAATAGAAGTTGCGCTGGCCGATGGTCGTACCACCCGTGCAAAAATCGTCGGCACCGATCCGGAGACCGATATTGCGGTACTGCACATCACACTGAAAAAAATTCCCGTCGTTACCTTAGGTCGTTCCGATCAACTGCGTGTCGGTGACGTCGTGCTTGCCATTGGTAATCCCTTTGGCGTTGGCCAGACCGTTACCTCCGGTATCGTCAGTGCCACCGGTCGCAATATGCTCGGCATCAACACCTTCGAAAACTTTATTCAAACCGATGCTGCCATCAACCCGGGCAACTCCGGTGGCGCATTGATCAATGCCCGTGGCGAACTGGTCGCCATCAACACCGCCATCTTCTCCAAGAGTGGTGGCTCACAAGGCATCGGCTTCGCCATCCCCATCAGCCTCGCCAGTGACGTCATGACCCAGATCATCAAACACGGCAAAGTCGTGCGCGGCTGGCTTGGTATACAAATCCAGGAAATCACCCCCGAGCTCGCCGAAGGCTTTGGCCTTACCAGCCTCAATGGCGGCATCATCAGCAACCTCGTCAAAGGCGGCCCCGCCGACAAAGCCGGACTCGATCGTGGCGATGTGATTACTCACATCAATGGCAAAGAAATGCATAACGTGCGTGAGTTGTTGACTGTTGTGAGTCAGACCTTACCGGGGGATGTTGTTGTAGTTAAGGGTATGAGGAAGGGGAAGGGGTTTGAGGTTAGGGCGAAGGTTATTCAGCGGCCAGCGCAGTGATCTAAGTCCGGTCTCGTCCGGACGGACGAGGTACTTTTTGTACCGACAAAAAGTACCCAAAAAACTCCTCCCCTACTGGCGCAAGCAGCTGTGAGATTTGGTTTTCCAACTGCAAGTTCGCAAAAGGGATATCCCTATCCCTTTGCGAACAGGCTGCATCCCTGCAGCCACTGATTACAAAACCAGAAAAACCAAATATCACAACGCGCCAGTAAAGGGGATTGATCCACAACTACTGCACGAGTAGTAATAAATGATAAGTCTTTAAACTAAAAGCATAATGCTTAGGTTTATTACAAGAATTTATTACCGCCAAATGCAAAGTTAGCAGTCCGCGCAGCAAAAAAACATACTGCTGCAATTAAATATGGTGTTAAAGCCATGCCAAAATAAGATGCAACGATCATCAAAGGGACTGATATACAAGCCGTGATGCAAATAATATTTCGAACCCACATTGGTACAGGAAAAGTTGATTGATTCTCCATATCAGCCTTCCTCCCCAGTCATTTTTGCTAATGTTTCAAACACCTGTTCAGCGGATTCACCAACTTCATCAATTTTTTTATTTAATTGGTTGCTTATTTCATTCATTAAGAATGGAAGATAATTTATTGATTTAAGTTTCTCGTCTCTGCTGAAATTTGACCAATGCTTAACAATATAGTCATTTTCTAATGGAGCAATACTGTTACTTGTCGTTAGAAAAATGCCAAACTCTTTTTTCATCAGTCCTCTAGTTCTTCCTGACTTATCACCCTTAAAATATTTAAGATAATAAGCACTGTCATCATCTACCTTTTCAACAAAAGCATACGCAGAAATGTTTATTTTGCAGTCATCGCGAAGAAATTTTTCCACTATCCGGAAAGAATCACTTGCTTTATCAGTAATTTCATTAATTCGTAAAGAAGAATTTTTAAGCTTCTGAATAGAAGCAGATAGGTCATTGCTCATGGGAGCTACCCTCCTTAGCCGACTAGGCTATACAAACTGTATTCAGACCCGACTAGGGTCACCATTTGGTGGGACTACCACCTGCGAACAATAGTACGCCGGTACATTTGACTTATCAACAACCATAACAGTAAGTTGTTGGTAGTAAACAAAAATGACTAAGCACGAATAGGATCATAAGAAAAGGGCCAATAAGGTTTTCTGATTTAGATGTTTAGTCCTATTGATTTTCAAAAATCACACTTCACCAAAGTCGGATCTATTAGTTAATCACCCCTTGAATACTAATTTTGTATCTTAATCTGCTGTATAGGGGGAATTAATTCCCCCCTGATACTTTTTCGAGTTTCACAGACAATTGAATCGAACGAATCTGGCTAAATCGGGCTAAAAATACCAGAAGTAGCACATCTGGCCCTGTTTTTGTGCCTCTGACTGTGACAAAACTGTAGTCCGTAACACTAAATTAAACGTATCGGACGTCTTGAAGACCGGTTTTGCATTAATTTTTCGTAGCTAATGGAACAACTTTAGGTAAAACACAATGAAGATGATGACAAAGC
>JAOULB010000222.1 GCA_029882235.1 Gammaproteobacteria bacterium
TCACCCGATAACAACGCAACTTTATAACCATTACCCTGTAGATAGGCATCCAGTCGTTCACCAACTCGTTTAGTGTTGACAAAAATAACTGCGCGCGTATCGGGCATCGATTTCAATACGCCGAGTAGCAAGGGAATTTTTTCTTCTTTGGCAGGATAATAAACAGACTCAATAATCTGCTCAGCCGTGACCTGCTCCGGTTCTATCTCGATCTTCTCTGGACTATTCATGTGCTCATAGGCCAGTTCCTGCACCCGATGCGATAAGGTGGCAGAGAACAACATGCTGAGTCGATCTTTAGGTTCGGGCATGCGTCGCAATAGATAGCGGATGTCCTTGATAAAGCCCAGATCAAACATGCGATCGGCCTCATCCAGCACCATCACCTGAATTTCTTTTAGATTAAAGACATGCTGCTTGAAGTAATCGATGATGCGGCCCGGTGTGCCGATGAGAACATCGACGCCATCTTCAAGGGTTTTACGTTGGGACTCATATCCGGTTCCGCCATAGGCTAGACCAAGTTTAAATGGCAGGTGGCGACCCAGATTAACTGCATCTTTGTGAATCTGGATGGCCAGTTCTCGCGTGGGTGCCAGAATCAGCGCCTTTGGCTGTCTTCCGTTTGTGGCTTCATTGCCATTTTTGACTAGCAACTGGTGAAAGGCCGCGACCAGAAAAGCGGCTGTTTTGCCGGTACCGGTCTGGGCCTGTCCAGCAACATCCTTGCCCGCCAATACAAGTGGCAAGGTTCCTGCTTGAATGGGAGTACAATTCGAAAACCCTGAATCTTCAATACCTTGCAGTAAGGATGGCTCTAGATTCAGACTCTTAAAACTTACATCTGAAAGGTGTTTATCCGTCATGGGGCGACAGCATAACAGATTCATTCGCGCTTTGGACTTGAAATACGCGCCCGATTGGGCTCAAATGGGCAAACGACGAAAAGGAACGGGAGAACGACTTTGAGCGACAATATTGTTTACGTAACTGACGATACCTTCGATAGTGAAATCATAAATGCCGATGGCCCTGTACTAGTGGACTATTGGGCAGACTGGTGTGGCCCCTGCAAAATGATCGCACCCATTCTGGACGAAATCGCCAGTGAATATGACGGCAAACTCAAGATCGCCAAGCTTAATATTGATGAAAATCCAACAACCCCCCCTAAATTTGGCATTCGCGGTATCCCAACCCTGATGCTATTCAAGGGCGGAAATGTTGAAGCGACCAAGGTGGGTGCCGTTTCCAAGTCACAACTTACTGCTTTTATCGATAGTAATATCTAAAAAACACAATTAATGGCGTCCGTCCCACTTCGGGACTGGACGATTCCGGGTTTTAGTGTTAACTTTATTGTTAATACAGAAAAATAAATCATCCGATTTGATTAATCCCGCCGCCCACGGTGGCGAAAACACCTCAACAATCTCTAACTAAACGGAAAATAAACACTTAACACCGAGTTTTAAATGCGTATGGCATTCTGCCATATGTTTCACCACTCACCTCTTAACCCATTAAGAAAGAAAACAATCTTATGAATCTGACCGAATTAAAACAAAAACCCGTCCCTGAATTACTGCAGCTGGCTGAGACTGTCGGCATCGAGAGCATGTCTCGCTCACGTAAACAGGACATCATTTTCGCCATTCTGAAGGCCCACGCAAAAAGCGGTGAGGATATTACGGTGATGGGGTACTTGAAATCCTGCAGGATGGCTTTGGCTTCCTGCGATCCGCCAATGGCTCCTACCTTGCGGGCCCTGATGACATTTATGTCTCACCCAGTCAGATTAGACGCTTTAGTCTGCGTACTGGTGATACCGTCTCCGGTAAAATACGCCCACCGAAGGATGGTGAACGCTACTTTGCCATGCTCAAGGTCGATAAGATCAATTTTGAGCCACCTGAAAATGCCAAAAACAAGGTGCTGTTTGAAAACCTGACGCCATTACATCCGAATGAACGCATGATGCTGGAAATCGGTAATGGCAGTACCGAAGACATGACTGCCCGTGTCATCGACCTGGCCTCGCCGATTGGTAAGGGCCAACGTGGCCTGGTGGTCTCACCACCAAAAGCCGGCAAGACCATGATGATGCAGAATATCGCTCAGTCCATCACCTCCAAGCATCCTGAGTGTTACGTTATCGTGCTGCTGATTGACGAGCGCCCTGAAGAAGTCACCGAGATGGAGCGCTCAGTGCGTGGTGAAGTCGTTTCCAGTACCTTCGATGAACCGGCCAGCCGTCATGTGCAGGTTGCCGAAATGGTCATCGAAAAGGCCAAGCGCCTTGTTGAACATAAGAAGGACGTGGTCATCCTGCTCGACTCGATTACTCGCCTGGCACGTGCCTATAACACGGTCATTCCTTCATCAGGTAAGGTGCTGACCGGTGGTGTGGATGCCAACGCCCTGCACCGTCCGAAACGATTCTTTGGTGCCGCGCGTAATATTGAAGAAGGTGGTTCACTGACGATTATCGCCACAGCTCTGGTCGACACGGGTTCGCGTATGGACGATGTCATTTATGAAGAATTCAAGGGTACCGGCAACATGGAAATCCATCTGGATCGTCGTATCGCCGAAAAACGTATTTACCCGGCCATCAATATCAATCGCTCCGGCACACGCCGTGAGGAACTCCTTACCTCACCTGACGAATTGCAGAAAATGTGGATCATCCGCAAGGTCGTACATGACATGGATGAGCTGGCCGCGATGGAATTTCTGAATGATAAGCTCAAGGCGACCAAGACCAATTCGGAGTTTTTCGACTCCATGAAGCGCTAAATTCAGCAAATTCTTGCCGCCGATTTCCGGTTTAATCGCTGGAAATCGGCAATTTCCTACTGATAACCCGTTCACAGCATCAAAATCTGCTTTTTCTTGAGAATTTTTTTCAATCAATTTAAATCTAAGGAAATCAATAATTTAAAAGCCTAATATAATGTCATTTATTATATTGTGGTTAATTTTTGCTTTGACAAGCCTGCCTTAAACCCCGAAGATCATCAAAACACACGTGATTTCCCGTTCTGGAGCGTTCAGGGTCGTGTGGGCAGGTTGCCACATAATCCGTCCAGACAGGGAAACACAAAATTATAAAATTTTTAGTGTAGTGTGGTGATGGAAATGAATAAGTATGAAACAGAATCGTCCTTCGAGTTCGACTTCGAACACTGGGTCAAACTCGCCGAGCAGGATCCTGCTCAATTTGAAGATCTGCGTAGCCAGACCATCAATAACGCCATTGATGAGCTTCCCGAAGACAAGCAACTGATGCTGCGTCGCCTGCAATGGAAGGTTGACCGTGTACGTGAGCTGAAATCAACGCCGATGGCGGCCTGTCTCGCGATTACCGACATGATGTGGGACACCTTCTATGATCTGAACCGCTCATATCAGTGGTTAGGCGATAGAGGCAACAAAAAGGCCCAGCTCGAGGCATTGCCAAAAGCTTCGATTCTCAAGTTTCCCGGTCCGTCTGTTAAGGCCGCCGAAACCGTCTAAAAATAACTGAATCCAGGCTTGCTGCAGCGGGTGCTTTTCCGTAAAATCGCCCGCTCGCGTGCGGTGCCTGGCAATCTGGTTCAGGTGGCGGCACCAGGGCAATAATGAGGAAAACATCATGAAAGCAGAGATTCACCCAAACTACAGCGAAATCAGTGTTACTTGCAGCTGTGGTAATAGTTTCAAAACGGGTTCGACCGCTGGGCGTGATCTGAGCATTGAAGTCTGTTCAGAATGCCATCCCTTCTTCACTGGCAAACAGAAGATTGTTGATACCGCAGGTCGCGTTGATAAATTCCGTCAGAAATACGGCATGAAATAAATTCCCCCATGACTCATTGGTGGGATCGCATTTGCGAACAAAAGGCGTCTTCGATAGACGCCTTTTTTTGTGTCCGTCTGTTAGTGATTTTGCTCACTGGCAGCAGCAGCCTGTTCCACTCAGAAAACACCTTTGCCCGTGCCTGTACCAGCCCACATTTTGATGAAACCGCCACCGTCGAATATGTGCATGATGGTGACAGCCTGCGCTTGAGTGATGGCCGAAAAGTTCGCATCATTGGTATCAACACTCCAGAGCTGGCTCGTGAAGATAACCCAGCCGAACCCTATGCACTCAGGGCGCGCGATCACCTTCGCGGCCTGTTGAAACCCCAATCGAAAATTAAATTGCGTTGGGGTCGGGAACGAAAAGATCGTTATGGCCGCACCCTCGCTCATGTCTTTTTGAGTAATGGTGAAAATGTCAGTCAGCGATTACTTACGGAGGGTCTGGCGATGGCCCTGACTGTGCCGCCTAATTTGTGGCAATGGGATTGTTACCAGCTAGCAGAACAAAATGCGCGCAAATCAAAACGAGGCCTCTGGTCACATCAACGTTTTCAGATCAGCGCCGCTAAACAATTGGATAGCAATACGCGTGGTTT
>JAOULB010000223.1 GCA_029882235.1 Gammaproteobacteria bacterium
CAGCAAATGGTGGCTGTCTGCATAGTGTAATACAGGCTAAGCCCTTGGTGTGACACAAATTTTTTTTATCTATTCACGTCGAGGTCAAAGGGATATATAATCCCGCGCCTGACAATGAAGTCAAACGCTGTAAGCTGTTGTTTGTGTTGGCAGATTTGGCATAAATAGCACAGTGGCGTAGTCAGGTTTAATCAGATCCACCGGTGGGTATACCCCTTTGTGGATACTTATAGGGGTATCAATCACCCCTTAAGTGAGGTTCTACTTGGAGAGCGCTACACCTAGACTTCGCACCAGTTCTACATAGTGATTTATGCCAGCAGCTGAGGCTGTTGGTAAATAGAAAACATAAACAATTTGCCGACTATAACGGGTTAAATTCTCAAAGGAGAACATCATGGATAAATCCAAAATTCATCCTACTCCCATGCTTGACGTGCTGGAAGACGGTCCCTGGCCGAGCTTTATTTCTGGTTTCAAACGTATGCGTGATGAGCATCCAGACAACCGCATCAATGAAACTATCAACTCGCTGTTAGGTCAGCTTGAACACTCTTACGAAACACGTAAGGGCTACTGGAAAGGTGGTACAGTTTCTGTCTTTGGTTATGGCGGCGGTATCATCCCTCGTTTCTCTGAAGTAGCAAAAGCCTTCCCAGAATCAAAAGAATTCCACACCCTGCGTGTACAGCCTACACCAGGTAACTACTACACCACTGATATGCTGAACCAACTGGCGAATAGCTGGGAAAAATGGGGTTCAGGTATGGTTACATTCCATGGTCAGACCGGTAACATCATGTTCATCGGTACTACTACTGACAACACTCAGCACTTCTTTGATGAAATCAACGAATACGGCTGGGATCTCGGTGGTGCCGGCCCTTGTGTACGTACTGCAATGTCATGTGTTGGTGCGGCTCGTTGTGAGCAGTCTTGCGCAAACGAACATGCCATTCAGCGTCACCTGGTTAACACCTTTACTGACGACGTTCACCGTCCTGCCCTGCCATACAAGTTCAAGTTCAAGATTTCAGGTTGTCCAAACGACTGCCAGAACTCAATTGAGCGCTCTGACTTCTCTGTAATTGGTACATGGCGCGATGAAATGAAAGTCGACCAGGCTGAAGTGAAAGCCTTCATCGCGAAAAAAGGTCGTGACTACGTTCTTGATAACGTGACTTCACGTTGCCCAACCAATTGTATGACTCTGAATGACGATGACACGCTGGCTGTAGATAACAGCAACTGTGTTCGTTGCATGCACTGTCTGAACGTTATGAACAAAGCCCTGTCTCCTGGAGACGACAAAGGTGTCACTATTCTGATCGGTGGTAAGCGCACACTGAAGATTGGTGATCTGATGGGTACTGTAGTTGTTCCATTTATGAAGCTGGATACAGCTGAAGACTATGAAAAGCTGGTTGAACTGGCTTCTGAAATCATCGACTTCTTTGCTGAGAACGCACTGGAACACGAACGTACTGGTGAAATGATTGAACGTATCGGCCTGGTTAACTTCCTGGAAGGCATTGGTGTTGAGGTTGATCCAAATATGGTCAGCAACCCACGTCAAAGCTCTTACGTCCGTATGGATGGTTGGGACGAAGAAGCCGAAAAATGGTTTGCTCGCAAAGCTGAACAGGCTGCGGGTTAATTCCGGGTATTAACGAGATAACAAGAAGTTAGGAGATTAAAATGGCTCAAGATATGCGTCATCCTATCGAATCTGGTTGCCCTGATGGCTTCCAGTATATGCATCCTGCGATGCGTCGTAACTATGGTCAGTGGAAATACCACGAGCATCCCCGTCCAGGCGTACTGCTTCACGTCGCCAACAGCGGTGAAAAACTGTGGACTGTCAAGTGTGGTACTCAGCGTATCCTTGATGTGTTCTCACTGCGTACTCTGACTAAAATTGGCGATGACTTTGCTGATGGTTACATGCGTTTCACTATTCGTAGTAACGTTGAATACGTTGTCACTGATGAAGCCAAGGTTCAGCCGCTGATCGACGCGATTGAAGGTGCTGGCTTTATCGTTGGTGGTACGGCTAACTCTGTTGCAATGATCTCTCATACACAGGGCTGGTTGCACTGTGACATTCCTGGTACTGACGCCTCTGGTGTTGTTAAGGCCATGATGGATGAGCTGATCGACGAGTTCAAAGGCCACAACATGCCTAACCGTGTTCATATCACCACTTCTTGCTGCCAGATTAACTGTGGTGGTCAGGGTGATATCGCGATTAACGTTCAGCACACTAAGCCACCAAAGATTAACCATGATCTGGTTGCTAACGTCTGTGAACGTCCATCTGTTGTTGCTCGTTGCCCGGTTGCTGCGATTCGTCCTGCAATGGTTAACGGCAAGCCTTCTCTTGAAGTTGATGAGAAGAAATGTATCTGCTGTGGCGCATGTTTCCCACCCTGCCCTCCAATGCAGATCAACGATGCAGAAGACACTAAACTGGCTATCTGGGTTGGCGGTAACCACTCTAATGCACGTGGCAAACCTACCTTCCAGAAACTGGTTGCTGCTGGTGTTCCAAACAACCCACCACGTTGGCCTGAAGCGACTGCCATCGTTAAGCGCATCCTGAAAGAATACAAGGCTGGCGCGAAAGATTGGGAACGTATCAACGACTGGATTGACCGTATCGGTTGGCCGCGTTTCTTCGAAGTCACTGGCCTGCCATTCACCAAGTATCATATTGATAACTGGACTGGCGCCCGTGCAAGCCTGAACGCTTCAACTCACATCCGTTTCTAAGATAAAGGGAACTGATTATGAAGCTTTCGATTCAGGTAAACGAAGGTCCTTATAACCACGAAGCTTCCGTGACTGCCTTGAACTATACAAAGGCAGCGCTGGAAGCCGGTCATGAGATCTTCCGTGTGTTCTTCTATCACGATGGCGTTAACAACGGCACCCGTTACACCACTCCTCCACAGGATGATATGCATATCGCCAATAGCTGGAGTGAACTGGCTGACAAGCACGGTCTCGACCTGGTTGTGTGTGTTGCTGCCGCACAACGTCGCGGTATCGTTGATGAAGGTGAACAGGAACGCAACGGTAAAGACGGTAATAATATCGCACCGGGTTTCCGTATCTCTGGTCTTGGCCAGTTGATTGAAGCCGGTATCCAGAGCGAACGCCTGGTTGTATTTGGGGATTAAGGGGAGACAAACATGTCAGAAACAAAACAATTCATGTACGTCAACCGCAAGGCGCCTTACGGTACTATCTACGCCTGGGAATCTCTGGAAGTTGTTCTAATCGGTGCTGCTTTCGAGCAAGACGTAAGACTGGCTTTCGTAGATGACGGTGTGTATCAGCTTTGTAAAGGTCAAGATACTACAGGTCTGGGAATCAAGAACTTCTCTGCAACCTATAAAGCACTCGGTGATTACGATGTAAACAAGATCTACATCGAAAAAGAATCACTCGATGCACGTGGTCTGACATTAGATGATCTTATGCCTCTGGTGTATGAAGACGAAAATGATGACTGGGCTGAAAAAGACTCTATAAAAGTCGTCAGTTCACAGGAAATGGCTGAGCTCTTCGAGCAAAGCGATGTCCTGTTCAATTTCTAACGGGGTGAGGTAAAAACAATGTCTATTTTGCATACCGTTAACAAATCACCTTTTGACCGCAACTCACTGGAATCCTGTGTGCGTCTTGCGGCCAAAGGCGGCGCTGTTCTGATGATTGAAGACGGCGTTTATGGTGCCATGAAGGGTACAAGCAAATCTGAAGTAGTATCCAATGCTATGAACGATCTGACCTTCTATGTATTAGGCCCGGACCTGAAGGCTCGGGGTGTTGATGAGTCAAAACTTATCGATGGAATCAAAGTTGTTGATTACAACGGCTTTGTAAACCTAACTGTTGAAAACGACAAGGTTCAGTCCTGGCTGTAATCAGTCGTTTCACAAACATTCATCTGACGAGGAGATAATACCATGGGTATTGAAGTAAACGGCAAGGTCCTTGAGACCGACGAAGAAGGTTACCTGGCTGACCTGAATGACTGGGAGCCTGAAGTAGCCACTGCTATGGCTAAAGATGAAGACGTTGAGCTGTCTGAAAACCACTGGGAAGTAATCAACTTCCTGCGTGAGTACTATGAAGAATATCAGATTGCTCCAGCTGTACGTGTTCTGACTAAAGCGATTGGTAAAAAACTGGGTCCAGATAAAGGCAACAGCAAGTACCTGTACGAACTGTTCCCATACGGTCCTGGTAAACAGGCCTGTAAATACGCTGGTCTGCCAAAACCAACTGGCTGCGTATAAGCAACAAATGTGTAGAGGGGGTTTTCCCCCTCTTCCTTTTCAGACTGATAAAAGAATAATTTTAAAAAAGGTATAGTGGCATGACAGCATTGTCGATATTTTTTGCGCTTTTGTTCTATGTAGCGACCGCAATTTTTGTT
>JAOULB010000224.1 GCA_029882235.1 Gammaproteobacteria bacterium
GCCGGTCGCGAGTTTGCCGCGAATGATGAATTCATTTGGATTGCCAACAACTTCTTGCTTCTTCGGTTTAGGTGTTGGTTTTTTTGCGACGGGTTTTGGCTTGGGGGTTTCTTTTTTCTTTTCGACAACCGGTGGCGCTTCGACTTTGGCGACTTCGACCGGTTTTTCTTCGATGGGTTGTTTGTTGAGCCAGTAGGCCATGTAGACGACCACGATCAGCCCCATGCCGATTCCGATGCCGAGCCCAAGTCCGAATTGAGAGGATTGGGGTTTGTTGTCCTGTTGGCTCATGATCTGATTCTTCCTGTGAAATATTACGCAAAGCGGGGATTATATCTTTCTGCCGCAGGCCTTGGTAGGAGAGATTTCTAGAGTGGGTCTTGGATAGCCCGGCTCAGCCCAAGTCGCCCCACTGCAGTTGCACGGCGGTGAGCCCAGCGATGACGGCAGTTTCGGTGCGCAGAACGCGTGGGCCAAGCCGCACGCCCTGAAAGCCACAGTGTCGGGCCTGCTCGATTTCTTCACTGCTCAGCCCACCTTCAGGGCCTATATATATAGAAACATGTTCTGGTGTGGGCTGGATTTCAGTCAGACTCTGGCTGCTGCGTGGATCCAGCACCAGGCGTAAGCCAGTCGTTTGATTCTCCAGCCAGTCCTGTGCCGGGATGATGGGGTTAATCTGAGCCAGCCGCGTGCGGCCGCACTGTTCACAGGCGCTGATCATGACGCCCTGCCAGTGCTCCAGCCGTTTCTGTTGCCGCGCGGTGTCGAGCTTCACCATGCAGTACTGGGTGAACAGGGGTGTAATTTCGCTCACCCCCAGCTCCACGGCCTTTTGAATCGCAATATCCATGCGCTCACCTTTGGAGATGCCAAGACCAAGATGGGTTTTCAGGGCTGATTCCTTTATTTCAGTGATCGCTTCACCCAGCAGGACCTGACTACTTTTTCGATCCGCCGATGCAATTGTGGCATGACAGGCCTGACCTAAACCGTCAAATACAGTTATGGCATCCCCAACCCGCATGCGTAAAACCTGGTTCAGGTGCCGATGCGCACGCTCATCAAGCTCAATGTGCAGGCCGGGTTTAAGGCTAATCGGTTGGTAGATATGCGGCACACGCATGGTGCAAATACCCTCTTTTTATAAATGAGAATGATTATAAGTTATTGATTAAAAGTCACGTAGATTAATTCATGTTTGTCTCAAAGGTGAACTTTAGTTTACCTGAGTAAAACTTTGTTGCGATATTTTCTAAAGTCCGGCCCCGCTGATCCGAAAAATAGAGGTAATAATCATGCGGAAATTTTACGATGAGCAAGAAAATAAATATTGCTATGAGCGACCTGATTGTCGATGAGCCACTCCCCTGGTCGATCTATGATCAGGACAGCAAGCTGTTGTTGAGCAAGGGTCAGGTCATTGGCTCCAGAGAAAAGCTGGATTCACTTTCCAAGCATGGTCTGTTTCGTATTGTTGCGGAAGATACAACCGTTGATATACATAGCCCATTTATAGCAGTGCGTGAGTATATTGCACGCCTGTCGCGTATTTATGATGAGCTAGAGGCCGGTAAACCTGTGGGCAAGGAACTGGCGGAAGCGCTGGCTCGTGAGATCTTTGAACTGTGTGAATCAGAGTCTGATGCAGCACTGGCCTTAGTCCATTTACCGAATACCTTTGACTCGAGCTTATTTCATCCATTGCAATGCGCCATTCTTTGCGATGTGATTACCCAGCCACGAGAGTTTCCCGAGCATGAACGCGTGATGAATATTGCCGCAGCGCTGACCTGCAATATTGGTATGCGTGGTCTGTTTGAACAATTGAAAAAACAGGATACGCCCTTATCGGCGACCCAGCGTCGGGTAATTGCCCAGCATCCACAAAAGAGTGCCAAGATGCTGAGTGATGCCGGCGTGCGCGATGCGATCTGGTTGAAGACCGTGCTGCAACATCATGAGCTGAATGATGGCAGTGGTTACCCGGGTAAACTAAAGAAACAAGATATTATTCGTGGTGCCAAGGTTCTTGCGATTGCTGAACGTTATAGCATTATGATTTCTGATCATGACAAGGCCAAACCGATCTCGATCAACGATGCCTTAAAAACATTCTTCATGGATCAAAGCGGCAAGTATGAAAAGAAATACTGCTTATTACTGGTGATGGAACTCAGCGTCTTCCCACCCGGGAGTTTTGTCAAATTAAGCAATGGTGAAACTGCTATTGTGACCCGTAGAGATAAAGACAAATCCACCTTGCCGTCAATTAAATGTGTGGCAGCTGGAGATGGTACGCTTATCGATATTCCCCAGCCGCGTGACTGTAGCCGGTCAGATCAGGAGATCCAGGGTATCTGTACTTTTGATGCTGTGGAAGAGCTCGACTTCAATCAGGTGTGGGAATACGCCTAATTACTAGGCGCATCACCAAGACCCAGCGCTTCCCAGATCGCCATGGTTGGGCCAGTCTGGTTCATGGTGTAAAAATGTAAACCGGGTGCGCCCACCTCAAGCAGTTCATGACATAGCTCTGCCGTTACATCCAGCCCGAATGCGCGTAGTGATTCAATATCATCGCCAAAGCCTTCCAGACGTTTGCGGATCCAGCGCGGTATTTCTGCACCACACATGTCTGAAAAACGCGCCAGCTGTTTGTAATTGGTAATGGGCATAATACCCGGCACGATAGGAACACTCACACCCATATCTTCGCAGTCTTCAACGAAGTTGATGTAGGCATCGATGTTGTAAAAATACTGCGTCAGCGCGCTGTTGGCACCGGCATCAATTTTACGCTTAAAGTTTTTTAAATCAGTTTCAGCATCGTTGGCCTGTGGATGAAATTCCGGATAGGCGGCCACTTCGATATGAAAGTGATCGCCAGTCTCTTTTCGAATAAATTCAACCAGCTCATTGGCATGACGAAACTCCCCCGCCGATTGCATACCTGAGGGCATATCACCGCGCAGAGCAACAATGCGCTTGATGTCATTGTCTTTGTAGAGATTGAGTAATTCACGGATGCTTTCTTTGCTTGAACCAATACAAGACAGGTGTGGTGCTGCATTACTGCCTGATTTTTGTATTTCAATAACTGCGTCAGCAGTCCCCTGTTGGGTACTACCACCGGCACCAAAGGTAACGGAAAAGTACAGTGGGTTTAGTTTGGCTAACTCGTCTCGAACTTTGCGAAGTTTTTCTGCACCCTCATCAGACTTAGGTGGGAAAAATTCAAAACTGAAGGTTTGTGGAAAGTCTTTTTGTGATTCCATCTTAATTATTCCTGTGCGTCATCTAATTATTATAGTTAAACAAAAGGCGCAAAGGGGTGAGCCTTTACGCCTTTCATTACTTGCAGATTAACGACTTAGTAGCGGTAATGTTCAGGCTTGTAAGGGCCTTCAACCGGTACATCGATGTAGTTGGCCTGTTCCTGACTCAGTGGAGTCAGATACGCACCGATCTTCTTCAGATGCAGACGGGCTACTTTTTCATCAAGGATCTTCGGCAGAATATAGACTTTGTTTTCATACTTGTCGCTATTCTTGAAGAACTCGATTTGTGCCATCACCTGGTTGGTGAAGGAGGCAGACATCACGAAGCTTGGATGACCTGTTGCACAACCCAGATTTACCAGTCGGCCTTTGGCAAGAATGATGATCTGTTTGCCATCAGGGAATTTAACGTGATCCACTTGCGGTTTGATCTCATCCCACTCATATTTTTCCAGTGAGGCAATATTGATCTCGGAATCGAAGTGGCCGATGTTACAGACGATGGATTCGTTTTTCATGGCGGCCATGTGATCATGGTCGATCACATTGACGTTACCGGTCGTGGTGACGAAGATGTCGCCCATCTTACAGGCTTCATTCATATCAACGACGCGGTAGCCTTCCATCGCGGCCTGTAAGGCACAGATTGGATCGATTTCAGTGACCCATACAGTGGCACCCATGCCACGGAAGGCCTGAGCACAACCTTTACCCACGTCTCCGTAGCCCAGCACCACGGCAATCTTGCCGGCGATCATCACGTCAGTCGCGCGCTTGATACTATCGATGAGAGATTCACGACAGCCATACAGATTATCGAACTTGGATTTTGTTGCTGAGTCGTTAACGTTCATAGCAGGGAACTTCAGTTCACCACGTTCCATCATCTGGTATAGGCGATGTACACCGGTAGTGGTTTCTTCCGTTACACCTTTAACACTGTCGACGATCTTGCTCCACTTGTCATTGCTTTTGTCGAGGCTGGCATTCAGCGTATCAACAATCACTTTCCATTCTTCACTTTCTCCGGCTTTGAATTCTGGGCGCGTGCCGGCTTTTTCATGTTCAGCACCTTTGTGGACCAGCAGGGTTGCATCACCACCATCATCAAGGATCATGTTAGGCAGTTGACCATCAGGCCAGGTCAGCATTTGCT
>JAOULB010000225.1 GCA_029882235.1 Gammaproteobacteria bacterium
CACTTTGAATAAAGCGTGGATACCAGTGCGGTCCTGGTTCAGTAATCGAGTGAAATGCACCAAACTGCAGTACCACACCTTGACGACCTTCATTGACGATATAAATACCGGACAGAGCCCAGACGCCAAGAACAAGAATCAGAAAAAAGCTGGCACCAATGGAACCGCCATTGCCACTACCTGTCCGGCTTCCACCGCCACCACCTTTGCCACCAAACAGGCCGGCAAATTTTTTCTGTAGATTTTTGATCACTTCGTCAAGATCAGGTGGACCTTGTTGGTCTTTACGTCCACCCCAGGGATCCTTATTACCAGAACCATTCGGTTCATTCCAAGCCATGTTGTACTCCGATAGCGTTTCGAAAATATTTGTTAGAATTCAGGTGCCGAAAAATATCATCGGCAAGAACGATGCATTCTATGGGGCTTCGCCGCCTGCCGCAAGACATGGGCTTTGATTGGTAGGTAAAATATAATCTGACAATCCATCATGTTTACACAGGCTGTCCCAGTCCTGTCGGGTTAATTCCACATCCATAATCCAGAATCCATCATTGGCAATTTCCTCATGCTTGACCTGACCCAGCTGATACAGCCGTGCATGTAGTCGCCCTGCACTGGGAGGCAGGCCGAGATGCTCGATCACACGCTCTTTTTGCAGACGTTCATTGATAGCCTGAACCACCAGCTCAAGACCGATATCCTGAAGTGCAGACACCCAGACTCGCACGGGCAGGCCTTCGCTATCTCTTTCTATATATGGTTTAACGCCATCCATGCAATCGATTTTGTTATAAATTTCAAGCTGCGCGCAGCTGTCAGCGCCAATTTCAGCCAGCACGAGGTTCACCTGCTCAATATTGGCCTGCCGCTCTTCACTCGAGGCATCGACGACATGTAAAAGCAGATCGGCTTCTTCTGTTTCCTGTAAGGTCGAACGGAAGGCCTCCACCAGATCGTGAGGCAGGTGACGAATAAATCCCACAGTATCTGCAAGTACAAATGGACGACCATCAGGCATCTCGACGCGGCGCAGCGTTGGGTCGAGGGTTGCAAACAGCTGATCAGCAGCATACACCGTGGCATCGGTAAGCTGATTAAATAAGGTTGATTTCCCTGCATTGGTATAACCGACCAGTGAGACCGTGGGAATATCCGCTCTTTTACGGGCGCGTCGACCCTGCTCACGTTGTCGGCGTACTTTGATCAGTTTCTGTTTGAGCTGTTTTATTCTTAAGCCCAATAATCGACGATCCGTTTCCAGCTGAGTTTCACCCGGACCACGCAGGCCAATACCACCCTTCTGTCGTTCAAGGTGAGTCCAGCCTCGGACCAGTCGAGTCGAGAGATGCTGCAGCTGTGCCAGTTCGACCTGAAGCTTACCTTCATGCGAGCGGGCCCGCTGGGCAAAAATATCAAGGATCAGACCGGTGCGATCAAGCACACGACAGTTCAGAAGATGTTCCAGATTTCGTTCCTGTACTGGGCTTAGGTCATGATTGACCAACACCACATCGGCTTCATGTTGTTCAACGACATCGCCAATTTCATCGGCCTTGCCGGAGCCTACAAAAAATTTAGGATCGGGATTACGACGCGCACCCGTCACCAGGGCAACGGGCTCTGCCCCTGCCGAGATGACCAGTTCACGGAATTCCTGAAGTTCGTCTTTGCCTGTTTCGTTCTGTAGATCAAGGTGGACGAGAACAGCACGCTCGCCACCATGGGGACGTTCAAACAACTAAAATTACTCCCATATCAACCCTTGCTTGGGTGATATTTTACACATTACCAACGCCAGTATCTGGCATATCGTCACCAGCCGGACCAATTGGCATTTTAACATTACGCGCTGGCACTACGGTAGAAATGGCATGTTTATACACCATCTGGCTTACCGTGTTACGCAACAGCACAACAAACTGGTCAAATGACTCAATCTGCCCCTGGAGTTTGATCCCATTAACGAGATAAATCGAGACGGGAATGCGCTCTTTTCTCAAAGCGTTCAAAAAAGGATCTTGCAATGCTTGCCCTTTACTCATTTTTTTATCTCCGTTATTGAACAGGGCTATCCTGTATAAGGTTATTATTTATATGTATTGTTATTTTCTTGCCAACTTCACGCTAAATGTAGCGACTCAATATCAGATTTATTTAATCGGTCAATTTAGTCTAGCACAGCCTGACGAAGGTTAAATGGGTGCTTTTTCGAGGGTTTTCAAGACCAAAGGGCCTAAATTCGGTTCAAAACAGTCAAATTCGTGAATATTTGGCTCTGATCGCAGCCAGGTGAGCTGGCGCTTGGCCAGCTGGCGGGTGGCGATAATCCCCTTCTCAATCATTTCATCGTAATCCAGTTTTCCATCCAGAAACTCCCACACCTGTCGGTATCCCACCGCTCGCATTGAGGGTTTATCAAGATTTAAATCCGCACGCTGATGAAGTCTTTGTACCTCATCAAGCAAACCCTGCCCCAGCATCAGGTGAAATCGCTGTGCAATCCGCTCATGTAACCGTGCTCGATCTGATGGTAGAAGCGCAATTTTGATTACCGGGTATGGAAAGTCTGGTTCTGCATCCTGCTGATGATACCAGTCACTCATCGAAGTGCCGGTTGCTTCGTAGACTTCAAGCGCACGCTGGATTCGTTGTGGGTCATTGGGATGAATACGCGCCGCGGCTTCAGGATCAACCGACTGCAATCGTTCGTGCATGGCCGCCCAGCCTATGGTCTCGGCCTGCTGCTCCAGCTTTGCACGGATCGCATCATCGGCCGATGGTAATTGCGACAGACCATTTAATAGCGCACGGAAATACAACATGGTGCCACCAACTAAAACAGGGATGCGATCGGCCTGTTGAATCTTTTCAATTTCACGCATCGCGTCTTTTCGAAAACGTGCCGCAGAATAAGGCTCGGCCGGATCAAGAAAATCAATTAGCTGGTGTGGCGCTTTGGCAAGGACTTCGGGTTCTGGCATCGCCGTGCCGATTTTCATGTCTTTATAAACCAGTGCCGAATCAACACTAATGATCTCTGCAGGTAAATGCTCGTGCAGATAAACAGCAAGATCGGTTTTACCTGCCGCCGTTGGGCCCATGATACAGATTACCGGATAGCCACGTTCTGTTCTGTTCAGCATGCTAATTTTTAGGCTTTGATAATTCGGCTGGATTGATCAGAGTTTGTAATTGCTCATCATCCAGACAACACCAGAGTGTCGGGTCAGATAAGGCTTCTATCTCACGTAACAACTGATCAAGCTGAGTAGTCGACCATGCGGAAAAAGATTCTTTAATCGAATGTAATAATGTTTGTAAAACTCGGTGTGCATCTGCTTCAGAAAAGTCTTTCGTATCGAGCGCATGAGTCGATTCGAGTAATTGCATCACCAACTGTTCTATTGAAGCATCACGAAACAGGGCGGGCATCATGCGCAACATGACTGACTCTGGCCCGCTGCGTCCAAGTTCAAAGCCGAGACTAGATATAAAATCAGCGTAATGTTCACAACACTCGGCAAGTGTCGAGGGAACGGAAACCGTCGTGGGGACTAATAAAGGTTGTGAAACAATAGTGTTGTTATCAAAGTCATAGCGCATTTTGTTTTTGAGTAATTTTTCTCTGGCCTTACCCAAATTGACCATCACCAGCCCCGTCTGATTTTGCGCCAGTAAAAATCGTTCATGCACAACACCGATGACGTCACCCAGAGGTAATGACATACGTTCTGATTCTTTCGAGATCGAAGCAGAGTTATGACTGTTTACTGAGTGTGTACGCCAGACAGGTGTATAAGCTTGTTCACCCGCATACTCTTGCATGGGTTCATTAATGCTGAAGGACTCGGGTTTACTTGCAAGTGCATTTTTACAACTCATATAAATAAAATCATGCACCATACGTGCTTCGTTAAATCGCACTTCATGTTTGGTGGGATGAACATTCACATCAACACTGCCGTGATCAATTTCAAGGTCAAGCACAAAGCCAGGAAAGCGTCCGGGT
Source organism: Gammaproteobacteria bacterium (assembly GCA_029882235.1). Classification (GTDB taxonomy): domain Bacteria; phylum Pseudomonadota; class Gammaproteobacteria; order UBA6429; family Thiohalophilaceae; genus JAOULB01. The sequence continues at coordinate 4,013 of JAOULB010000225.1, forward strand.
AATAGAATCTCCTGGTAGACCTGATGAATTGCGTGTGTGATCAGTCGATCGCGAATCATGCGCCCATTAATAAAAAAGTGTTGCAGATCATTTTGACTTCGAGAGAATTCGGGCTGCGTCAACCATCCGCTGAGTCTTAAACCGTGCGCAGTAAAATCAAGCTGCACGGCATGTCGCAAAAAGTCCTTACCACACAATCTTGCGATACGTTGCTGGCGTTGCTGCTCGTTCAAGGCTGGACTCAAGTGAAACACCAGACGACCATTATGTTGTAACTTAAAGGCTGTTTCGAAATGACTTAAGGCAAGGCGACGTACCACATCATCAATATGCTTGAATTCTGTTCTTTCACTGCGTAAAAATTTTCGTCTTGCCGGAGTATTATAAAAAAGATCCTGTACCTGCACTGAAGTACCCTGA
>JAOULB010000226.1 GCA_029882235.1 Gammaproteobacteria bacterium
GCATGTTACAGCCCAGGTAACAAGCCAGCCCCCACCACGCTCGAAAGCTTCGCTAAAAGTATCGCCTTTGATAATGAAGATAATCTCTATATCGCGACAGTCTCTGGTAATGTTTTCCGTCACGATGGGCAATCACTCAGCAGACTTATCAGCAAAGGCACCGCTGGCCTCGATATTGCCGAGGGCGTGCGTTACTCACAGGGCACGGTTTATGTGCATAACAAGCGCTACGAAACAGCCCAGCTCAGCTATGTCGATGAAATACTCCGCTTTACGACTGATGGTGAGTTCATTGGCATGCTCGTTAATGAAACCGACATCAAGGCTAAAAACTTTATCAACGTCAGCGCTAACGCTGAGGCACAGATTTTTTCTCTCACCGATGCCGATACTGCCCGTATCCTGCGCATTAATCGTGACAAGTTGAATCTATCCGATTTTGATCTGGCCTCTGATCCCGAATTTAATCAGTTGCTTGACCAACTCATGGGCTTAACCGATAGCACAAGCACAGATCAGGCTCTCCCAGCGCCCGAAGAAACCGACACCATGATTCTGATCCAGGAGCATCTGGGCGAAGATGTAATTACTGAAATTCAAAATACAGACGCACAAACCACTGACACAGCGACGAATGGTTTAACGGCATTGTTTGCCACACCAACAGGTTTAACAACCGATAATAGTGATGGACTGTATGTCAGCTTTTTCCACGGTATTTATAAATTTACTACCCACGGTAACTTCATCAGAACAGTCATAAAAATGGGTGAACATGGCTTTGAAATGACCAATAAAATGGCTGTTGATCCATATGGCAATCTGGTTGTGGCCAATATTATTGCGACCGAAGAATCAACAACGATTAATTTTCTAAAGTTTGATGCTGATGGAAATTATCAGGGTGTTTTCATCCCGACTGGTGCAGGTGGTCTTACCAACCGCGTGCATGATATTGCCTTTGATCATGCCGGAAATTTTTATGTGGTTGATATGATCAAGGGCGTCTATAAGTTTGATGCCACAGGTCAGTTTGACTCTCTATTAGTCAAAACCTACGACCGATAATATCTTAAAGTGGCGAAGTCTTACTATCGAGTAACATATGCCATAACTCGCGCCAGGTCTTCCAGCCATGAATGCCTTTAATTTCGGTTATATGGGATTTGTTAATCAAAGGTGAAAACATTTTAATGCCATAGGCGAGCTTATCTTTATCACCATAGTTAACATAAATATTCTTCAGGTATTTTTTTTGATTCTGTTTAAACCAGTACCACAGGCTTAAAGTTTTACTGAGTGACTCCACATCTTCGGGTTGCCACTTTAATACACCGCCCTGTTTTTTAATTTCCTTTAGCTGTCCTTCCTGGCCCAGAAATGGCCCAAACAAGATGAGTCCGGTGACATCATCGGGTTGCTGGCGTAAATAATTCACCGAGATAAAACCGCCCAGCGAAACACCAACCAGCCATATTTTTTTATAACCTTTTTTACGCGCCGGCAGTATCACATCTTCTTTAATCCGTTCTGCATAAGTGCCATCGAGTAGATAACCAATGTGCGTATGCACCGCCATTAGATCGATATTTTTTTTCCTGTCACTCACGGCTGAAAAAAACTTTTCTTTCACAAAGGTTTGTTCATCGTCAGCCAGACCGGGCAGAAACACGACCAGCGTGTCAGAGGGTTTGGGTGCCGGCTGGCTGATGGATTTCAGTGGAATAACAGATTCAGGCAGGAAGGAACACCCCACCAGCGGCAGATTAAACAGGATCAGCATCAGCTTGTAATACATACGCATAAACCAGTTCCTCAGTGGCATTTGGAGTTAGTATTCCCCTTGCATTGCGAAAAATGGCCTGGTGATGAATCGCGCCTATCTTATCCCGGCCAATCAATCATTATTTTTTGCTGTTATCTCATAAGTGATTGATTTCCACAAATTTATCGCTTTAAATAAGCTCATTATTTAGTATATAATTATCTGCTTATATGACTTCATTACGCCCTGATCCCCTACAGTGGCCTGTTGTCTCTATATTTAAAGATTAAGCCTATTCACTCACAGGAGTCCTGATGGATACGACGACTTCGGCTACGCCGACCCGAAAAAATATTATTGCCGCTATATTATTCGCAATTGTCGGCGCTGGTGTAATTAGTGCTGTCCCCAGCACTGAAATTGCCTGGGTCATGGCCATTCTATTGCTCACTATTTACCTGTTCGCATTTGAAGTCATTCCCGTCGATGTCACTGCCGTATCCATTATGGTGATCCTTGGCCTTACCGGTCTGTTCGGTAGTAGTCTGGGCCTGTCGAAACCGCTGGTCGATCCGAAACATCTGTTTGATGGCTTTGCCGGTAATGCGGTGATGTCGATTGTCGCCGTGATGATCATCGGTGCTGGACTCGATAAGACCGGCATCATGAGCACAGTTGCAGGCTTTATCCTGCGCGTGGGCGGTAAGAGTGAAAAACGCATTATCCCGATCATCTCTAGCACCGTCGGTGTGATTTCCAGCTTTATGCAGAACGTTGGCGCGGCTGCATTGTTCCTGCCTGTCGTCAGTCGTATCTCAGCACGAACCGGTTTGCCGATGTCGCGCCTGTTAATGCCGATGGGTTTTTGTGCCATCCTCGGCGGGACTATTACTATGGTTGGTTCAAGTCCGCTAATTCTATTAAATGATTTGATCCAGACCTCCAATCAGGCCCTGCCTGCCGATAAGCAAATGGACACCTTTGGTTTATTTTCAGTAACGCCGATTGGTCTTGCGCTGGTGACTACCGGCATACTGTATTTTGTTTTTGCCGGTCGTTTTGTTTTACCTGCACGAAAAACAGAAGGAGTAGAGGCAACCGCAGCCATGGATTTCTTCCAGGAAACCTATGGTGTGAAGTACGAGTTATATGAAATGGTTGTACCGATTAATAGCCCATTGATTGGCAAAATGCTGGATGATATTGAAGGCAGTGAACGCATTCGTGTTATTGCCGCAATGCGTACCCCAGATGATATGCGCGTTGGTCCCGGCTCACTGGCACGTGATGTCGGTATTGTTGCCAATACAGTACTGGGTGTAATTGGCTCTCAAACTGCACTACAAAGTTTTGCGGATAAATACAAACTTCAGGTTCGTTACGATCTGGAAACCTTTACTGAACTACTTGCCGCAACCAAGGCCGGTGTCGGTGAAGTGGTTATTCCACCAGGCTCAAGCCTTATTGGCAAAAGCGCGCGCGATGTCTGGATGCGTAAGACCTATGGCATTTCAACACTGGCTCTGCACCGTGTCGGCGAAACTTATCGCGAAGGCGAAGGTGTGCGCGATATGCCTTTGCAGGCGGGTGATACACTTGTGGTACACACGAGCTGGGATGCACTGGCGCGTTTAGAACAAGATCGCAACTTTGTTGTTGTTACCACTGAATATCCACATGAAGAACTACGCCCGAATAAGATTGGCTTCGCCCTGCTTTTTTTCGCCATCACCCTTGGTCTGATCCTGTTTACGGATCTACGTCTGTCAATTTCCTTACTCGCCGGCGCCATGGGTATGGTCCTTAGTGGAGTATTAACGATGGATGAGGCCTATGAAGCCATAAGCTGGAAAACCGTCTTCCTGCTTGCCAGTCTGATTCCGCTTGGTGGTGCAGTTGAAAACTCCGGCACGGCCGCATGGATCGCGCAACAGACCTTAGTCCTGCTTGGTGGCTTACCGATCTGGGTATTACAGGCCGCCATCGCAGTGCTTGCCACTTTCTTTACTTTGGTGATGTCTAACGTTGGTGCAACCGTATTACTGGTACCACTGGCCGTTAATATTGCCATTGGCGCAGGTGCCAACCCTGCCGTGTTTGCTTTAACGGTTGCGATTGCGACATCGAATTCGTTTTTAATCCCAACCCATCAGGTGAATGCCTTGATTATGGGGCCAGGGGGATATCGCGTGCCTGACTTCATGAAGGCCGGCGGGATCATGACGATACTGTTCCTTGTCGTATCTCTGACGATGCTGAACGTTATTTTTTAATCGCCAGAACGGTCTGAACCTTTTTCCACCGCGCCAGCTTCTCGGCCTTTGTCATTTTGGCATTGGCTGGGCTGGTCGATGGCAATAATTCGTAGTGAAGTGCTAGTGGCAAATCTTTTATTATCGGCAAAACCCGTTTGCGGAATTCTGCTTCGGCCTTGCCGCCATTAAAAAAGACAAACTCAATCGTCGGATAAGCGGTAAACAGCGTCACAAAATCATTCACCGTGATACTGTCCGTCACAATCGACGTATCCAGGCTACCCGGCCGATGACACTTTTCGATCACATCCCATAAAGCGATGTTGTTGTTGATGAGTTGCTGGATACGGGCGTCATAGGGAAGTGTATAGTCGAAGCGAAACAGACTGCCCATGATCGCCCAGAATGCAT
>JAOULB010000227.1 GCA_029882235.1 Gammaproteobacteria bacterium
TGTATCCTGTTTCATTTATTGGCCTCCTTTAACAACATGCTTGTATTGCGTGTTTGCTGGTTTATCTGCATGACACTCAAAACAATCTACATTAACTGCAGAGTAGGTATGACAGCTACTGCAAAAATGCTCATCGCTGGATATATGCGCGACCTTGCCATTACTATCTGGTGCATTATGACATTCAATGCATTCTTTCAGGCTGTGTTTGCTGGTACGAATACCACGGCGCATAGTTTCATCACGTTGATGGAGAATAAACTCCATGTGATTTTTGCGCATGTCCGCAGTTGGCTCAACACATTGTTCACCTTTGCCTTTAGGAACATCAGGCATCAGATTACCCGCCTGAGCAACTGACAAACTTAGCAGCAAGCCAAGTCCAACACTAATGGCAGACTTAAGCACGATTTGTCGCGAATACACCATGGTTATCCTCGATTATTATTATTCGCCCATACCCATGTCGATGTAGCCTGTTGGGCAAACATCCTGACAAATATGGCAGCCAACACATTTTGAGTAGTCTGTTGTTACATAACGACCCATTGTGGCCTGTTTTTTGGGCGTACGGAAAATGGCATCCTGTGGGCAGAAGATGACACAGTTGTCACACTCGAAACACATGCCGCAACTCATGCAACGATCGGCTTCTTTTACTGCCTGTTCTTCAGTGTAACCTCTCATGCGTTCCTGGAAGTGACCAAGAACTTCATCAGAGCTTGGTACATCTTCTTCACGCTTTAGACGTGAAGTATATTGAAAATGACCAAGGAATAATTTATCAGAAGGAATGATTTCAGCAGCTGAACGATCTTCATAGTTATGCACCGCATAGTTCGCATCTGCAGTACCACGTTGATCACCGGCAGTTGGATCAAATTTTTCTGGTTCAAGCCCCGCTTCACGCAGTTTAGCCAGCAGGTTGAAGTGGTGCTTGTCTACCTTAGGACGTTTTCTTAACTCATCATTCTGGAAGTAATGTTCAATACTTTCGACAGCAATTGATGCCTGGCCGATGGCTGTAGTCAACAGGTGAGGGCGAACGATGTCACCCGCAACAAAGTGACCAGGTTTGCCTGGTACCTGATAGTGTTGATCTGCATCCATTAAGCCGCGATCGTTACCGAAGTCTTCAATACCGGTCATATCACCACCCTGACCAATGGCAGCAACGATCAGATCAGCTTCAATTTCAAATTCAGAACCTGGCTTTTCAGTTTTACCGTCGTCTTCAAGTTCAATCACTTTCAACGCAGTTGCGCGGCCATCAGAACCCATAATAACTTCAACTGGGCTCAGGCATCCACGAACATTAACACCTTCACGTAAGGCGTCATCAATTTCATGTTGTGCCGCATTCATTTTTTCAACAGGTGAACGACTCATCAGCGTAACTGTAGCGCCCTGACGTTTGGCAGAAGAAGCTACATCGTGTGCGGTATGGCCAAGTACAACATTTTCTGGACGATCTTTTTCATGGATTTCAGTAATGTGTCCCAGACGACGTGCAACTGAAGCGACGTCGATTGAGGTATCACCACCACCGATTACAACAACCTTTTCAGAAACCAGTTGTAGACGACCATCATTGAATGCTTCAAGGAAGTCGACACCAGTCAGACAGTTAGAGGCCTTGTCGGCGTTAGGAATAGGTAACTGACGACCAGCCTGTGCACCCAGAGCCCACAGAATAGCATCGTAGTCTTTTTCAAGTTGCTCAACAGAAACATCAACACCCACTTTTGTTTCCATTTTAACTTCAACGCCCATATCGATGATGCGTTTGATTTCACCATCAAGCACATCACGTGGGGTACGATAACCAGGAATACCGTAGCGCATCATGCCGCCCAGTTCTTTATGGTTATCAAAAATTGTTGCGCCATGACCCGCGCGACGGAGTTGGTAAGCCGCAGCCATACCTGCTGGGCCACCACCAATGATGGCGACCTTTTTGCCAGTGTCTTTGCCGGCTTCAAATTTGAAACCTGCATCCAGAGCAGAGTCACCAATGAACTGTTCAACAGCATTGATGCCAACGAAGTCTTCAACCTGGTTACGGTTACAACCATCCTGACATGGAGCAGGACATACACGACCCATAATAGAAGGGAAGGGGTTTGCATCAGTTGAACGACGGAAGGCATATTCCTGCATAGTCATATCACCTGCAGGTTTTTCGATACCGCGCACGATGTCTAACCAGCCGCGAATATCTTCACCTGATGGACAGCTACCCTGACAGGGAGGAGTACGATGCACATAAGTTGGACACTTATGCGATGTGTCGCCCTTGAAAATTTGGGCTGTCATCGAGCCCCATTTATCATCACCATCCTTAAATTTACGGAAGGTTAACTTATCGTTTTGCATATCATCACGAGATGTAGCCATGCCAGTTCTCCTGTGCTATTCATCTGAAGCTGATGCTGGTGCAGCTGCGCCAGAATCATTTTTGGTTAATACAATCGCGTCACTCACTAATTGGTGAACGCTGACAATTTGATCCATGGTAAAGCCGTAATAGGGTAGTACCTTGGTGAATTGACTCTTACAGATGGCACAAATTGCAGCCATGTGAGTCACGCCCTGTTCATTAACAACGCTCTTTAATGCTTCGGCACGAGGCTTGGCACCTTTGACGCGGAGTTCCATCAGGTCGTCTGTTAACACACCGCCACCACCGCCGCAGCAGAAGGTTGCTTCACCAATGGTTTCAGCAGGCATGTCATGGAAATTGTTGCAGACAGCTTTAATGACTTCGCGTGGTATCGTGAACTGTCCACCGGGTTTATCACCCATACGCGATGCACGTGCTACATTGCACGAGTCATGGTAAGTCATTGTGCGCCAGTCATTCTGTGACTTATCGAATGTAAGCTTGCCAGCCTGAATCGCATCGTGGGTGTATTCACATATATGCTGTGGTACTGGATAGTTTGGATCCAGGAAATCCCAAGGGCCGGCGAGGGTGTTCAGGAAGCTGTAAGCCACACGCCAGGCATGACCACACTCACCGAAGACAATGCGTTTTACACCAAGATCAATCGCCGCTTCGCGAATACGGCGGGCAACCTTGCGCATGTTTTCATAGCTACCAATGAACATACCAAAGTTACCAGCCTCAGAGGCATGGGAACTCATAGTCCAGTTGGCACCTGTTTCATGAAATACTTTTGCGTAACCAATCAGGCCATCAACATGAGGTTCGGCAAAGAAGTCAGCTGATGGAGTGACCAGCAGAATGTCAGCGCCTTTTTTATCCAGCGGGAACTTGACCGCCACACCTGTATCTTCTTCAACTTCTTCTTCCAGGCCTTCAAGGGTGTCTTCCAGTGCAGGCTGGGGAAGACCCAGGTTATTACCAATTTTATAAACCTTGCCAATAATTTCGTTACAGTACTTCATGCCAACACCAACGGAATCCATGATTTCACGTGCAGCCATGGAGATTTCGGCGGTGTCGATACCGTATGGGCAGTAAACTGAACAACGACGACACGGGGAACACGGGTGGAGGTAGCTGTACCACTCATCTAATACATCTTTTGACATATCGACGGCGCCGACCAGTTTAGGGAAGTACTTACCGGCAAATGTGAATTTACGACGATATACCTTGCGTAACAGATCCTGACGTGCCACTGGCATGTTCTTTGGATCAGAAGTACCAAGATAGTAATGACATTTATCAGTACAGGCGCCGCATTTTACGCAGGAATCAAGATAGACCTGAAATGAACGATAGCGCTTACGCAGGTCGTCCATTTTTTCATAAACTTTTTCTTCCCAGTTCTCAACGAGCTCTCCAGGATAGCCGAGCGGTTCCTGGAACTGCACCTTAGCGATATATGGCGAACTGTGTGCCATTGCCCCATCTTTATATTTGGGGATGACCGGAATTTCTTCTAATTCGGGGACTTCAAAATCAGCCACGTTGTTATCCTCAGTCTACCGTTAATCGATTAAGCGTTTTTTGCTTCTGCATCATCAATGGCCTGACCCCAGTTTGAGATATGACGTTTCTCACGTGGGTTGTCGACCTGATTACGCGTTGGGCTAAAGAATAGGCCCGGTGCATGCAGTAGTTTACTAATTGGGAAAATAATCATTAAAAAGGCAACCAGACCAAGATGCAGAATAACCAGACCATCAGAGGGCATGTTCTGCCAGTTAAAGGTGATCAGTCCAAGCACAAAGGCTTTTAGTTGCACGATGTCAGTGTGTTCAACAAAAGACATCATCACGCCACTTCCAGCGATCGCGAATATCAAAATCAGCATCAGGTAATCTGATGGGGCAGAGATATAACGTACACGGTCAACAAAGATGCGGCGGCCAAATAGACCGGCAAGACCGAGTAACATAAATAAGCCACCATATTGTCCAGCAGCCTGAACAAGATTGTTATCGATGAGTGGCCAGAG
>JAOULB010000228.1 GCA_029882235.1 Gammaproteobacteria bacterium
CCGTATCCTGTAGATAGCGAATAATGGATCGCATATCAGAGCTATGTAACAATCCACCATGTACTCGCCGACGTGCACGGGCCATAATGGCATTGAAGAGTTTATTATGGGCGCGTTTGAAGGTTGGTCGCCATTCAATCTCAAAAGCCAGGAATCGCCCGCCGATTTCCAGGGTGGTGTAATGCGCACCAAGCAGAATAATTCCTTTGCCCTGTTTATTGGCTTCCTCGATATGTTCGAGTCCCTCAATTGTATATAAATTTTTGAGCTTGTTATCGTTACCCCACCAGGCCAGCGGTGATTCAAACAGGGCGATGGCAGAGTCAATAAAATTTTGTTTAGTGATTCTGGCATGTTCTGTTTCAGAGAGTTCGGGAAAACAAAGACGAATATTAGTGCGAGTGATGCGGCGCCGTCCTGGCATCAGGTAGAAGGTGGTCAAACCCAGTATTACGCCAAGTTTGAGTATCAGGCTATACGGAAGTTTACTCGTTAACCAGAGCAGACCAATGCCTGTCCAGGTTAACCAGTATTTGAGATGCAGAAACTTTAGCGGTTTAAAGTGGTGGTCGGTACCAATCATGGCTTAATAATAGTTGAATCTGTGAATTGAAACTATAAAGCCAATTAACGCAAGGATGCAGAAATGGTTTTGAAATGTTCATGCTGGGCGTCACGCAGCCATTCAAACAGAATTGATTCAGTATTGCTGATCACAATACCGGCCTGACTCATGCGCTGGATGGCATTTTTATGGTTATGCTTGTGACGTGCACAGATGGCATCACCCGCAATAAACACCTGTGCGCCCAGGGCATGTAGCTGCATAGCTGTTTGCAATACACAAACATGGGATTCCATGCCTGTCAGGATAATCTGATTTCTATTTTTTATATCGACCTGTTGTTCAAAGCCATCCGCACCGAGACAGGAAAAACAGGTTTTCTCCAGCGTTATGGTTTTGTCAGTAAAATTTTCGGCAACTTCTGGCAGTGTCGCACCTAAGCCTTTTGGATATTGCTCAGTTCGAATCACTGGGATGTCGAGCAGTTCGCTGGCCTGTAGGAGCAAATTAGTGTGATGAGTGACATTCTTCAATGCCTTTTCAGGCATGGCCTTTGTTAAACGTTCCTGGATATCAATAACAAGGAGCTGTGATCGCGAAGCATCACATAACAAGGCCGAGTTTGAATTCATGGATTGCCTGTATTCGTCGCAGCAGCGCTTTGTAGCCAGCCATTAATTTTCATTAGATCCTGATCTTTTAAAGTACCGGCGGCCTGTTTCAGGCGCAGGGTTTCCAGAATGTAGGCATAACGGGCCAGTGCATAATCGCGTTTGGCACGATAGAGTTCACGTTGCGAGTTGAGCACATCCACAGTTGTTCGCGTGCCAACTTTAAAACCGGCGTGGGTGGCTTTTAATGCAGTCTGACTGGATGAGAGCGCCTGTTTTAATGCCTTTACCTGACTGATATTGGCCAGGACACTCAGATAGGCATTGCGTGCCTGGCGTTCAGTGGCACGGCGTTGTTTTTCATGCAGCTGTTTGGCCTGCTGGTATTGATAGGCCGCCTGACTCGTCTTTGAGGAAACCAGTCCACCATTAAAAATAGGTACCGACAGCTGTAGCATGACCGTGGTGTCTTCTTTTTCAAATGCGCCAGCCGAGCCACCACCTGTATCGGTGCTGCTTTTGCTGGCATTAATGTTCAGGCTGGGAAAATGTCCCGCGCGCGCCTGCATAATGGCCGATGAGGCGGCATCCTGATTTTTACTCGCGGCGATTAATTGAAAATTGTTTGCCAGCGCGGTCTGTACCCATTCCTTAATGTTTGCCGGTTCAGGACTGACCAGTGGACTGTTTGTTTGCAGGCTATTCAGGGACACATGTTCTTGCCCGGTCATCTCGCGCAGAATTTCTTTGCTGATGGCCAGCTGGTTTTCAGCGGCAATATCACGGGCGACTGACTGGTCATAACGAGCCTGCGCTTCATGTACATCGGTAATGGCCGTAAGACCAACGTTAAAGCGTTGTGTTGTTTGTTCCAGCTGATGCGCTATGGATTTTTTTTCTGCGCGAGAGAAGGCCAGATTGTCTTCAGCGCCAAGTACATCAAAGTAATGCTTCGCGGTCCTCAGGATGAGTGACTGTTTGGCATAATCAAAATTTGCCATGGCCTGGGCAACCTTTGAGTTAGCCGCACTCAATGCAGAAAACTTGGCCTGATCATAGATGGTTTGTGTCAGGTTGAGTGAATAGCCCGAGGTTTCATAACTACTGCTGCCTACTGGCATCGAGCCCGATGAGCTAATGACGTCGGTAGTTGTATCGGATTGGTATGTCTGGCCACTAATTTGTGGCAGCAATACCGCCCAGGCCTGTGATGATAATTCCCGGTTGGCCATGTATTGGGCACGTGCAGCCTGGAATTCAGGGTCGTTGCTTACCGCCAGTTTGTAAACGCTGCTTAGATCATCGGCAACAGCAAGTTGGGTCACGAAAAAACCAGTGACAACCAGTGCGCCTGCAAATTTATGAAGTACTTTCATTGTTAATACCTGTTCATACTGGGGTCGACATCTCTAGCCCAGTGTTCCACACCACCATCAAGATTAATAAGATTAGTGAAACCATACTGTTCAAGATAATAGGCCACCTGTCGGCTACGTATACCGTGGTGACAAATTATGACGGTTTCACGCTCAGGGTCCAACTCCGACATTTTGTCACGGATCTGTCCCATTGAGATCAGAATCGAGCCTTCGATATGACAACGCTCAAACTCCCAGGTTTCACGCACATCGAGTAACAGTGGTCTTTCGGCCACTGTATCGAGGTGCTGTTTGAGTTCCTGCGGGCTAAAGTGACGCATCCGGGGGATATAAGGTCACTTTAAACGGGTTTAAAGGACGAAACGATCCGGCTCAGCGGCGTTCTTCAAAGGGGCAAGATCGAGTTCAAACAGCGACTCCGTCATCCAGTCAAACTCACCAACACGGGTAATCAGCAGGGCTTCCATGTTTGGGCTGTCACCGACAACAGCAAACAGACGACCGCCAATCGTTAAGGCATTTTTAAAGGTATCGGGCAGGATGGGGGTTGAGCCCGTCAGCGCGATAACATTGTAGGGGGCATCCAGTGGCCAGCCTTTTGCGGCATCGCCTTCTTCAAGGCTGATATTCTTCTTAGTGTCATGCTCAGCAAGGCGCGTGGCCGCCGCGGCGAGTAGATCAGGAATAATTTCAACGCTATAGACCTTCTTGGCCAGACGGGCGAGTAGCGCGGTGACATAACCGCTGCCGGTGCCGACTTCGAGTACATTTTCATTCGACTGTACGTCCAGCGCCTGAAGCATGCGCGCCTCGACACGTGGTGTCATCATCAACTGGTCGAAGCCGATGGGAAGTTCCATGTCTGTTAATGCCATATTGCGGTATTGCGCAGGGACGAAGTCTTCACGTGGGACTTCATTCAGCAAGTCGAGTACACGTTGATCCAGCACATTCCAGGGCCGGATCTGCTGTTCAATCATATTGAAACGGGCTTCATCAAAATTCATTTCTATCATTATTATCTCCTCCCCCTGCCGCAATTCAGCAAGAGGCCAAAGGGTAAGCCGTTTGCCGTGGCGAGGCAAGCCGCAAGGGGGCGATCAGTATTACAAGTTCTTGATACACCGATAAAAGCGACCAATCAGGAAATCACCGACAATTTGTCAGCTTGCATTTGCACAGTCTATTCGATAACTTGGGCTCTCGACCGCCGGGGGTGCCCCGTGACGTAGGGTGGGCATGGCCCACCAGATGCACTGGCTGAGATAAACCCTGTGAGTGATCCGAACCTGATCCGGCTAGTACCGGCGTAGGTAAGGCGGAGCATAGGGTGGGCACTGCCCACCGCATCACCCAAAGCGCGGTCGTTGGAACCAACAACGAGGCAAACGACCATGAGCGCAATCCCACAAGAATTCCTGAACAAGACGAGCCAGCTTTCCGAAGATGTGACCCGTCCATTCACCGCATCAAAAAAGATTTACGTCGAGGGCAGCCGCCCCGATATCCGCGTCCCCATGCGTGAAGTCGAGCAGCAGGCCACCCACACGGATCAAGGCGAAGAGCTGAATCCCCCTATCTATATATATGACACCTCCGGCCCCTATACCGATCCAGAGGTCAATATCGACCTGCTCAAGGGCCTGGATAGTCTGCGGGAAAACTGGATCCTGGAGCGCGGCGACACCGAACAACTCGCTGGTCCATCCAGTGAATTCGGTGCCCAGCGCCAGAGTGACCCCTCACTGGCCCACCTGCGTTTCGAGCACATCAAGGCGCCACGCAAGGCCAAAGCGGGCCAGAATGTCAGCCAGATGCACTATGCCCGTAAAGGCATCATCACCCCGGAAATGGAATACGTCGCCATCCGC
>JAOULB010000229.1 GCA_029882235.1 Gammaproteobacteria bacterium
CAGCATGATTTGTCGGACGGGATCCCCAACAGGGAATAGAAATACACCGACAGCACCCCACATCGACGCAGCCAGAATAGCGCCGACTGCAAATAAATGGCTGTGTCCACGCAGGTTTAAATCAGTAACAGGTGTTTTTAACACCTTAAAGGCATGTAATGTTCTCAAGCTGGTGATGAGTATAAACACCCCAGACCAGATATACAGGTGCTCGTGTGGCATAACCGGCCAGAGTGTCAGCAGAACAAAAAAGATACCAAGCAAGGTACCAACCAGTGAGGTTGGTAAAACTTTAAACAGTAACAGGATCTGTTCTTGATAAACATAATCCGAACTGGAAACAGGTTTTTCGACAGCCATTAAATCCCAACATCATTTAGTGTATCGAAATCATTATTAGATACTGTAAGTGTAAAACAAAGCAGCAAAGAAATATTATTAATGTGTTGCGGAATACACAAAGTCACAGGCAGTAACAAATTGTTAACAATTGTTACTTAATTCTTGTTGGACGGGTTTAATTTATGATTAGTTTATTGACTTATTTACTTTAGTTGAAGATGTTTGGGTTAGTTTTGACTGGCTAACTGATTGCAAAGACTGCCGGGCCATTTGGCTACCCGTATCCCGCCAAAGATCAAACGCCATAATAGGTTTGAGCGGCTGACCACCATTGTTAATACCGCGCATGGCCTGCAGGGTATCCATGATCAGAACGAACTGACTGGCAAGGCCAGTAAAGAGTTGGCCAATGGCCTGTTGGGTTGCATCTGCAGCGGTGTGGTATGCGCCTCGACCTAGATCAACATAGTAGCTAATGCGTACACGGCGGCGTTCGGCGCGTTCGGGAAACAGCCCGCTATATAACAAGCATTGATCGCCAACATCGCGCATCCGATCCTGACGAAGCTGCCCCAGTGTATTACTGGCTTCGAGATAATCCAGCGCCAGCACGCTGGCGGCCATCTCCGGTTTATCGGTATAGCGCATCAACATAAAGACCAGATAACTTTCCAGTTCTTCATCGAGCTGAGTGCCTGCGACACTTTGCGCCTCAGTGACCAGACTATGCCACTGGCTGGTTGGACTCGTGTTGAGGATGCGTTGACCCATGTTGGCTCCTTTATTCGTTCCTTCTTCTAAGGACATCGTCCGCTAGCTCGGCGTACTTTAGGCTAATTTTGCTGCACAAACAGGGCGTTAGCTGGCTATAATACGCCTCCTTTTTTGTGCAAAATGAACGATTTATCAGGAAAATTGGCTAATCCATGTCTGAAATGAGCAATTATTCGCCCGATCCAGCGAAAAGTTTCCAGGATCTGATTCTTGTCCTGCAGCAATACTGGGCTGCGCAGGGCTGTGTGATACTGCAACCCTATGACATGGAGATGGGCGCCGGTACCTTCCATTCCGCAACCTTTCTGCGCGCTATCGGCCCCGAGCCCTGGAGTGTGGCCTATGTGCAGCCCTCTCGCCGTCCAACCGATGGGCGTTATGGTGAGAACCCGAATCGCCTGCAGCACTATTACCAGTTTCAGGTGGCGATTAAGCCCTCACCACTGAACATTCAGGAGCTCTACCTGGGTTCACTGAAAATGATGGGGCTTGATCCACTCGAACATGACATCCGCTTTGTTGAAGATAACTGGGAATCGCCGACACTGGGCGCCTGGGGTCTGGGCTGGGAAATCTGGCTCAATGGCATGGAAGTGACGCAGTTTACCTACTTCCAGCAAGTCGGTGGTCTGGAATGTAAACCTGTGACCGGTGAAATTACTTACGGACTTGAGCGTATCGCCATGTACCTGCAGGGCGTGGAAAGTCTGTTCGATATCGTCTGGACCGATGGGCCTCTTGGAAAAGTTACCTACGGTGATGTGTTCCATCAGAACGAAGTCGAGCAGTCGGCCTATAACTTTGAACACGCCAATGTCGATGCCCTGTTTGCCCAGTTTGATTTGTGTGAAAGCGAAAGCCAGAAGTTGATCGAAGCAGGTTTGTCCTTACCGGCCTATGAACAAATGCTGCAGGCCTCACACGCCTTTAATTTACTTGATGCACGCCACGCGATTTCAGTCACTGAGCGCCAGCGCTATATATTAAGAGTACGTACCTTATCGCGCGCCATTGCCGAGGCCTATTATGCCTCACGCGAAAAACTCGGCTTCCCGATGTGTGACAGTGTTAAGGGAGGTGCAAAATGAGTCAGCGCGATTTATTGATTGAGATTGGTACTGAAGAGCTACCACCCAAGGCACTTAAAAAATTATCAACAGCGTTTTGTAATGAAACGCGTGATGGTTTGAAAAAAGCGGATCTTGGTTTCAAAGAAATAAAAACCTATGCGGCACCAAGACGACTGGCCTTATTAATCAGTGATCTTGATGAAGCACAGCAAGATAAAACGGTTGAACGCCACGGTCCCGCAGTCAAAGCCGCCTTTGATGCCGATGGCAATCCCACCAAGGCGGCAGAAGGTTTTGCCCGTTCAGTCGGTATGTCAGTTAGTGATCTTGAAACCAAAGATGGCAAGCTGTTTTTTGCAAAAAGTGAAAAAGGTCAGCCAACTTCAAGCTTGATCCCTGAGATTGTTCAAAACGCACTGGATAAACTACCGATACCTAAACGCATGCGCTGGGGTGATCTGGATGCGCAGTTTGTGCGACCCGTGCAATGGGTGGTGTTGCTGTTTGGTGATGAAGTTATTGAGGCTGAAATACTGTCAGTGAAGAGTGGCCGTGAGAGCCGCGGTCATCGTTTTCATCATCCCGATTCTATATATATACCTAAACCTTCAGAGTACGAAGTACTGTTGGAGAGTGAGGGCAAGGTCATAGCGGATTTTGATCGTCGTCGTGACACCGTACGTGCACGTGTTGAAGAAGTCGCAGCGAAATCTGGTGGCACTGCCGTTATTGATGAGGCTTTGCTTGATGAAGTGAATTCCATGGTCGAATGGCCCGTGCCTGTACTTGGAAAGTTTGAAGAACGTTTTCTTGATGTACCTCAGGAAGCACTGATCTCAACCATGAAAGCGAACCAGAAATATTTTCACCTCGTGGATAAGCAGGGCAAGCTACTGCCTAATTTTATTACCATCAGTAATGTCGACAGTACAAACATTGATGTCGTGCGTGAAGGTAATGAGCGTGTGATTCGCCCACGCTTTGCCGATGCGGAGTTCTTCTGGAATCAGGATCGCAAACACAAGCTCGAAGATCGTTTGAAGTCTTTAAAGACGGTTGTGTTCCAGAAAGACCTTGGCAGTTTGTATGAGAAATCACAACGCGTCAGTAAGATTGCTGGCGATATTGCCAAACAGTTAGGTAGCGACAAACAACAGGCGCAACGTGCCGCATTGTTATCACGCTGTGATCTGATGAGTGAGATGGTGTATGAGTTCCCTGAACTGCAGGGCATCATGGGCCGTTATTATGCGAGCCATGATAAAGAACCCGGTGATATCGCACAGGCGCTGGATGAATTTTATATGCCCCGCTTTGCCGGCGATGAATTACCACAGACTCAGACCGGTCAGGCGCTGGCATTGGCCGAACGCATCGATACGCTGGTTGGTATTTTTGGTATTGGCCAACCACCCACAGGTTCAAAAGATCCATTTGCGCTACGCCGTGCAGCATTGGGTGTGTTGCGCATTATTATCGAGTGTAAGCTGGATCTTGATCTACAGAAGTATATCGATCAGGCGGTTAAGTTACTCCAGGATAAAATCAAAGCCAAAAACATCGGCGAACAGGTGTTTGATTTTCTAATGGAACGCTTGCGTGCCTATTATCAGGATCAGGGAGTCGCACATGATACTTTTGAAGCGGTACTGGAAGTGAAACCCGTTAAACCCGTTGATTTTGATGATCGTATTAATGCTGTGACCGCATTCAGGAAAATGGCTGAGGCCGAGAGCCTTGCCGCAGCGAATAAGCGCATCTCAAATATTATCAAAAAGGCCAAGGTAAAAATTCCGGCAAAATTTGATAAAAAGCTCCTGCAGGATCAGGAAGAAAAAGAACTGGCGACGCAACTGGCAGCAACAACAAAAGAAGTTACTCCGTTATTAAAAAATCATGATTATGAAAATGCTATGCAGGCCATGGCCAAACTACGTGATGTGGTCGATACCTTCTTTGATAAAGTCATGGTTATGAGCGATGATAAAAAACTGCGTGATAATCGACTGGCCCTGTTAAATCAGTTGCGCGATCTGTTTTTGAATGTCGCGGATATTTCGGTATTACAGTAACATGAAAGACAAGCTGGTTAATCAGGACTCTTATGCCGACATGCTCGCTATGGTGCAGGCCTTTCATGACAAACATGATTTTAAAAATACCGGTGGCGAAGAACTGACCTATCGTGTTGCCCTGATGACAGAAGAGCTTGGCGAGATCGCCGAGGCT
>JAOULB010000230.1 GCA_029882235.1 Gammaproteobacteria bacterium
CGAAAACTCACGACCTTGCAGATATTCTTCAGCCAATACGGGCTGCTTGTAGGCAGTGTATAAAGCCAGGGTTTTGCTTTCGAATTCTGCAAAATCAGTGACTAATGACTGATCATCAATGCCATTACCATTGGCCGCATCCATAGGCTTCAGGAATAACGGAAATGCCACGGGCAGGTCAGCTTCGGATTTATATTGCCCCGGGATGGCAGTAAAAAAATCAGCGGTCTTGATGCCTTTTTTCTTTAAATGTTTTTTCGCCAGCACCTTGTCGGAATCAAACTTCAATACTTCCCTTGATGAGCCAGAGTAATTGATTTCATGCTCAGCAAAGTATTCAGATAACCAGATATCATTGCCCTCTTCAACCGAAATATATTTTACCGCCAGAATGACAAGGTCTGGTTTTCTGTTCACAACCCGTTCCAGATCCTGCAAGTTACTACAGACACTCAATTTCACCTTATGCTCTAGTTTATTGATGGCATCAAAAACACTCTGACAGGCCTTCAGTGAACCAAATCCAGTCTCTTTTAATTTCTCATTGGGTGTAGTGATGATTTCTATTTTCATTTAGTTAACCTGTATAGATAGTTTAGATGTCGATTCGAGAGTATCTGTTATTGCACCAAACACACGACACCGTACATATCTGGTTTACCTCCAGGAGGAAGTTTCTGGTAAAGCACGAGTAAATAATCACTAATCACCGACAGAATGTGCCACGCACCAGGCAGGCACATAACATCAACCCCTTTACGCCATGGTTATAAAGGCAAGGTACGGATTTAAAACATCGTGACTGAGTCTGAAGTGGGACTGGGTCCAGTGAAAAGTTCAGACGGAAGTAAAAAGGCCAGGCCTGTTAAAGGCTGTGGGAAAGACTGACCCATGTAAAGTTAAATTCATTACCGGCCAGCTGCCTAGTATAGCATGTCCATGGTGAGGATATGTTTTTAATTAAATGAACGAAATGAAGGTGTTAGTGCCAGTGATAAATCGACACCACCCATTTCACAAAGAAGACATCAAAATTCAGTAATGGAACCAAATCTTTGTATGTTACTAGAAAAATAATTCTGCCAATTTAGCACCAGGATCTTCTTCCCGCATAAATGCTTCGCCCACCAGAAAGGCATTCACATTATGCTCACGCATCAGTCTGACGTCATCCGGGGTGTGAATCCCACTTTCAGTGACGACGATTTTGTTATCAGGAATATCTTTGAGTAAATCCAGTGTTGTATCCAGCGATGTGTCAAAGGTGCGCAGGTTGCGATTATTAATGCCAATGAGTGTGGTATCCAGTTTCAATGCTCGCTGTAATTCTTCAGCATCATGTACTTCGACCAACACATCCAGCTTTAACTGATTGGCCAGGTCGGTAAGTTCGCTGAGCTGAGCATCACTGAGTGCTGCGACAATCAATAAAATACAATCTGCCCCCATCACCCGTGTTTCATAGAGCTGATAGGGATCGATCATGAAGTCTTTACGTATAACTGGTAAGTCACAGGCACCACGAGCCTGTAATAGATAACCGTCGCTGCCCTGAAAAAAATCGATGTCAGTGAGTACTGACAGACAGCTTGCACCATTGTGCGCATAACTTTTAGCGATTTCTGCAGGGACAAAATGCTTGCGCATCACACCTTTGCTTGGTGAGGCCTTCTTTATTTCCGCAATCACGGCCGGACGCTCAGCAGCAATGCTGTTTTCAATCGATGCAACAAAACCACGTGGCGGTGAGGCATACTCAAGTTGCGCGGCTAACATCTCCTGCGTGATTTTTGATTTTCGTGCAGCCACTTCCTCGGCCTTACGATCGAGGATCTTTTTCAGAATGTCTGGGGGATTACTCATTATATTTCTCACCACGAAGTCTCGAAGACACGAAAGAACACTAAAGATTAAATCTTCGTGACTTCATGTCTCCGTGGTTAATTCAAACTATTCGATAACTCGACCAGTGCTTCCAGTTTGGCCATAGCCGCGCCACTATCAATGACTTGCTGTGCCTTTGCAATACCTGTTTCCAGCGAATCAGCCAGATCGGCCGCATAAATGGCAGCACCGGCATTCAGGGCGACAATATCTCTGGCTGGACCTGACTTTCCTGAGAGCACGTCTTTCACTACGGCCAGCGACTGTTCAGCACCATCTACCGCCAGCGTCTTGATATCTGATGTTTTGAGACCAAACTGTTCGGGCGTAATCTGGTAAGTACTCACTTTGCCATTTTTCAGCTCAGCTATGTTGGTGGGCGAACCAATGCTGATTTCATCCATACCGTCTTCGGCATTCACCACCAGCACATGATTGCTACCCAGTTTATTGAGCACTTCGGCCAATGGCTGAACCAGATCCGCACTGAACACACCCAGTAACTGGTTCGGTGCTCCAGCTGGATTAGTGAGTGGGCCGAGCACATTAAAAATAGTTCGCACACCCATTTCCTTGCGCGGGCCAATGGCATGCTTCATCGCACTGTGATGCATGGGGGCAAACATAAAACCGACCCCGACTTCATTAATACAACGCGCGACCTGCTCAGGATTAAGCTCCAGTTTCACACCCGCTGCTTCAAGTAGGTCAGCTGAACCGGATTTACTCGAGACTGAACGATTACCATGCTTGGCGACGGTGCCACCCGCAGCAGCAACAATGAAGGTACAGGTCGTGGAGATATTAAAGGTGTTACTGCCATCTCCACCGGTACCCACGATATCAACCACATGGTCACCGCTTACTTTAACGCCTGCCGCCAGCTCACGCATCACACCTGCGGCGGCGGCGATCTCGTCGATGGTCTCACCCTTCATGCGCAGGCCAATCAGAAAACCGCCGATCTGTGCCGGTGTGGCTTCGCCCGTCATGATGGTGCGCATTACCGCGGTCATTTCATCGGCAGATAAATCTTTGCGTTCGGTTACAGCCCGAATGGCAGAAATCATATCCATGGTTCAACCCTTATTTGAATTCTAATGGAGATGCGATTGTCTCGTGTCGCGATAGTGGGGGTCAACCTTCAACCACATATTCCAGTGACTTACGTCGATTGACATTGATAAACATCAACAAAGCCACTGCATACATGAGCAATAAAGTCGTGGCCATATATTGAATCTTGTCAAAAACCAGCGGCACGACGGCACCGGCAACAATTGCACCCATGCACATGTGTACAAAGGTTTGCAGGGAGGATGCCAGACCACGGTTATTGGGTAGTTCGTCCATACACAGGATGCTTAACATCGGCATACAAAAACTCATCCCAACTGAATAAACCATGAGTGGAACCACCACCGTAAATGCTGAAACAGGCAGCGAATACGCCAGACTGAAACTCAATACGGCACCAACAAACATGATCGCATACCCCCACTGTAAGGCCCGTCGCACTGACATACGCCCAGCAGTTCGACTGGATAAGTATGCGCCGAACATCATCCCGGCAACAATGGGTACGAACATAATATGAAAATCAGCAGCCGTGAGTCCAAGGTGCACGAACATCACCTGCGGTGCTGCAGTAATGAACAGGAATATGCCACCAAAGTTAAATGCAATAATTAAACACAGTTCCAGAAAATGAAACTTTGATAAGGCATGAAGATAATTTTTCAACAATGCGATCGGATGCATTGAATGCCGTTGTTCTTTTGGCAGAGATTCTTTCAAACCTGACGACACCATAATAAAAAGTATAAAACCAAAGATGATTAGAAAAACAAAGATTGAACGCCAGCCGAAACTGATCTCCAGCATACCGCCTATTATTGGTGCCACCGCTGGCGCAATTCCAAATAACACCATACCTATCGCCATCACCTGCTGCGCCTGATGGCCATGAAACAAATCACGTACCACGGCGCGCCCCACTACACTTGCAACACTGGCAAAGCCTCCCTGTATCAGGCGTAGTAGTAAAAACAGTTCAATATTTTCAGCCAGCGCCAGGCCAAAAGTAGTAATAACAAATCCAATCAGGGCAACCAGAATAACTCGCCGACGACCTAAGGCATCTGAAATGGCACCGCAGAATAAAGTCATTACCGCGTAACCCAACAAATACAGACTCAGGGTCTGTTGCATCTCAATCGCGCTGGCACCTAAATCAGTGGCAATACTTGGAAATGCCGGCAGATAAGTATCAATACAAAACGGTGCAATCATCGCCAACATGGCAATGATGACAATCACGAGCTTATTATTAATTGGAGTAGACATCGTTTCCCTGTACCAGAATGTAAAACCGGGCTAGTGCCCGGCTTTGTTTAACGCTTACCCGAACTTTGTTTCAGGAAATTTCGCAACATATCGTGACCATGCTCCGTAAGAATAGACTCTGGATGAAACTGCACACCTTCGATCATTAATTCCTTGTGTCTG
>JAOULB010000231.1 GCA_029882235.1 Gammaproteobacteria bacterium
TTTTGAAGCCAGCACCCGCACGCGCACAACTTTTGAACTCGCAGCGAAACGCCTTTCTGCTGATGTACTCAACATCAATATTGATACCTCATCAACAACCAAAGGTGAAAGCCTGCTCGATATGCTACGTAATCTCGAGGCCATGCACTGCGATATGTTTGTGGTACGTCATCATAGCAGTGGCGCGGCGCATTTTTTCGCGAAACACGTCGCCCCGCACATCAGTGTCATCAATGGCGGTGATGGTAGTCATGCCCATCCTACACAGGGCATGCTGGACATGTTTACCATCCGTCGACATAAACAGGACTTCACCAAACTCACGGTGGCGATTGTCGGTGACATCCTGCATTCACGCGTGGCGCGTTCACAGATTCATGCGCTCACAACTTTAGGTGTGCCTGAAGTCAGGGTCATCGGTCCACATACTTTAATACCCGCCGAAGCCGCCAGCCTCGGCGTGCATGTTTATCATGATTTGAAAGCCGGCATTCGTGATGCCGATGTGATTATTATGTTACGCCTGCAACGCGAACGTATGCAGGGTGCCTTACTCCCAAGTGCAAATGAATACTTCCGCACCTATGGTCTGACTGAGAAAAAACTCAAGCTGGCCAAACCGGATGCCATTGTTATGCACCCCGGGCCGATTAATCGTGGTGTCGAAATCGAATCCAGTGTTGCCGATGGCCCGCAGTCGGTCATTCTTGAACAGGTCACCAATGGTATTGCCGTGCGTATGGCGGTGATGTCGATGGTACTGGGTCGCGGACCAGAAGGGGGTGAGGAATAATGCGCATCCATATTAAAGGCGGCCACCTTGTTGATCCTGCACATCAGGTGGATAAGAAGGCCGATCTGTTTATTGATGATGGTCAGGTCATCGCGGTTGGCAAGGCGCCTGATGGATTTAAGGCCGATGAAACCATCGATGCCAAAGGTAAACATATCTTCCCCGGACTGGTTGATTTACAGACTCGTCTGCGCGAACCTGGCCTCGAATACAAGGCGACCATTGCAAGCGAAACCCGCGCCGCAGCGGCAGGTGGTATTACTACTGTTTGTTTACCGCCCGACACATCGCCAATACTTGATACCCCGGCCGTGATCGAACTCATTCATCGCCGCAATGAAGCCGCAGGTTGTGCTGAGATTGTGACTATTGGTGCCTTAACCAAAGGTCTGGCCGGTGCCGAAATTAGTGAAATGTATGAACTCAAACGCGCGGGTTGTGTTGGCGTGACAAATGCACGCGCACCGATTGCGAATACTTTAGTTATGCGACGCGCAATGGAGTATGCCGCCAACTATGATCTGACCCTGTTCCTGCATGCAGAAGATCACTCCCTAAGTCAGAAGGGCTGCGCCCATGAAGGCGTAATCAGTACACGCCTTGGATTATCAAGCATTCCAGAGGCGGCTGAGACCATGGCAGTAGCTCGCTTACTCATGTTGGTTGAACAAACCGGTGTGCGTGCACACTTCTGCCAACTGTCATCAGCCAAGTCGATGCAAATGATGCATCGCGCCCAGTACGATGGCTTACCGGTAACAGCCGATGTGACCCTGCATCATTTATATCTCACCGACATGGACATTGGTTACTTTGATTCGAACTGTCATGTGATTCCACCACTACGCAGTCAACGCGATCGTGATGGCCTGCGTGATGGTTTGTTAAACGGTACTCTGCATGCCATCTGTTCTGATCACCAGCCGCATGAACTGGATGCCAAGCTAGCACCATTTAGCGAATCCGAACCCGGCATGTCGACGCTGGATACTCTGTTGCCACTGGCGTTAAGGCTGGCAGAAGAAACGGACATGTCGCAGTCTGATGTCATTTCATTACTGTCCTGGCAACCAGCAAAAATTCTTGGCCTCAACATTGGTCATCTGGGTGTCGGTGCTCGTGCTGACCTGTGTATTTTTGATTCTGAAGTGAACTGGACAGTCTCACCCGAGACGATGTTAAGTCAGGGTAAGAACAGCCCCTTCATGGGCTGGGAACTCAAAGGTCAGGTACAACAGACCCTGCTGGCCGGTAAAACTGTTTTCAAAAGATAAGCCATGATGAACAAACCTCACCGCGATACCATCTCTGTTGAACAAGCCGAGATCATCAGTCATGACGCCTATGATGGCGATCAATATCTATTACGTGTGATGGCACCTGAAGTTGCCGCGACTGCCAAGGCCGGCAGCTTTGTGCATATCAGCTGCGATCCAATGCTGCCCATGCGCCGCCCTATTTCGATCATGCGTGTTGATAAAGACAAAGGCTGGGTGGATTTTTTATACAAGGCATTGGGTTATGGCACAGGTTTATTATCAAAACGTCAGGTCGGTGAACATCTCAGTATAATGGGGCCAATAGGAAAACCCTTTAGTGTTGATTTAAATCGCCCACGCGCCTTACTCATTGGTGGTGGTGTTGGTATGCCACCGATGATCTTTCTTGCCGAAACATTAAAATCTTTATTGGGCAGTCAGCCCTTTGCCATTCTGGGATCAGAAGTGCCGTTTCCCTTTACTGCAAAACCATCGACCCTGATGTTGCCCGGTATTCCTGATGGTGTGATTGCCAGTATGCCACTATTAGAAGACTGGGGAGTACCCTCTCGTTTAGCCAGCCTGCAGGGCTATGCGGGTTGTTATGAAGGTTATGTGACTGACCTGGCACGTCACTGGCTTGATGCCTTAACTGTTGAACAACGCAATGAAGTAATTGTCTATGCCTGTGGCCCTCACCCCATGCTAGAGGCCGTGGCAAAACTGGCCAGCGAATATCAGCTCCCCTGTCAGGTTTCGCTGGAAGAATTCATGGCCTGTGCTGTCGGTGGTTGTGCGGGATGTGTTGTTGAAGTTAAAACAGACAACGGCCCGGCGATGAAACGAGTCTGTGTCGATGGTCCGGTGTTTAATGCTGAACAGGTCTTCTGAATTTTTCTGAAACATTCTTTACAAAAAATTCACACCTGTAAATTTTTGTCTTTATTCTTTTAAATTATGTCAATATTTTCCAGACTTGTTCGTTATCTAAGGTAGACAATACTTTAGGCATGAACATGAGTTCTAAAACCCCTAATCTAAAAACTATTTTAAGTAACAATGCGCCGACTATACTAGCCATAGTTATAGGGTCATTGATCGGCATTGTGTTCTATTACCTGATCCTGAAAACAGAGCAGGCTAAAACTCGTGAAAATTTCCAGAATAATGCGCTCGATAAGATTAGTGATGTAATTCGCGTAATAGAACAAAACGTCACTGTACCGCTATCCTTAGCATCTCTGTTTGCCGCATCTAATGATGTTACCCCTGATGAATTTGACGTTTTTACTCAACCTCTATTGAAACAGTATCAAAGCCTGCAGGCCTTGCAGTGGGCACCTGTTGTTTCAAATAATGACAAAGCTTCTTTTGAAATAACCGCAAGACATTATTTCAAGGACTTTACCATCACCCAGCGAAGCTCACACTACAAAATGGTGCCCGCACTTAAAAGAAATGAATATGTGCCTGTATTATATACTGCGCCTTTAAAAGGAAATGAAAAGGCACATGGGTTTGATTTGGCTTCCAACCGCGACCGAAAATCAATGTTGGAGCATAGTAGAGACACAGGCAGAACATCTATAAGTTCTCGTATAAGACTAGTACAGGATGCTGAACATAAGTCTAGCGTACTGGTTTCACACCCGGTTTATAATCACAGGGAACACAGTCTGACAAGTCTCGCAAAGCGCAAACGAGCTATAAAAGGCTATGCGATAGCCGTAATCAGAATAGAAGATGCAATTATTTCCACTATCAATAAGCTTCATGACAAGGAAATAGAATTATTCATCATCGACACCACAGACATAAACAATCAACAGGTCATTTTCGGACATAACCAGGCATTAACTGACACTGAAAATATTCGAATTATAGAAGAACACACACAGTCCACAGAATTTGTGGCTGACAAGATCTATCGGCTACATAATCGCAGCTGGAAATTTTATGCAGTACCTTCAGCTAACACATCTATAGTGTATAGAACATGGCTCCCCTGGCTGGCCATGATTTTAATCATGTGCATCACTCTCACTACCGGCCTATATCTTAAACTTCTAATAATAAAAGACACTCGATTCAAATTATTACTTGAAGATAAAAACAACGAAATCCGTCATCGAAAACAGACCGAAAAGACATTAAATAAAGTCAACAAGCGTCTGGAAGTTCTATCTTATGAAGATTCATTAATGAGGATTTATAACAGAAGAAAATATGAATTTTATATCGAACGTGAGTGGCTACGCGCAATACGCAGTTCTTTTCCACTTTCATTAATTATCCTGGATGTCGACAATTTCAAATTATACAATGATTATTATGGGCAT
>JAOULB010000232.1 GCA_029882235.1 Gammaproteobacteria bacterium
TGCCAAGGACAACCTTTACATCAAGTGGTTTGAAGGCGGCAAGCTTAATGTCACTTATAACTGTATTGATCGTCATCTTGAAAAGCGCGGCGATGCGGTTGCGATTATCTGGGAAGGCGATAATCCCAATGATGATAAGAAGATCACCTATAAAGAGCTACATGAACAGGTCAGCAAGCTTGCTAATGTATTAAAAGCGCGCGGTGTTAAAAAAGGTGATCGTGTTTGTATCTATATGCCCATGATCCCAGAAGCGGGTTATGCCATGCTGGCCTGTGCACGTATTGGTGCAGTGCACTCTGTTGTGTTTGGTGGTTTCTCCCCTGCATCATTAAAGGATCGTATTCTTGATTCTGATTGTCATGTCGTGATCACCGCCGATGAAGGTATTCGTGGTGGTAAGCCAGTCCCGCTCAAGGCCAATACCGACGAAGCCGTGAAAGACTGTCCGAATGTGCATACCGTATTAACCGTTAAACGTACCGGTGGCAACATCAACTGGAATGATAAACATGATGTCTGGTATCACGATGTCATGGCGGATGCATCCAGCGACTGTCCTCCAGAAGAAATGGATGCCGAAGATCCAATGTTTATTCTTTACACTTCGGGTTCTACCGGTAAACCAAAAGGTATTTTGCATACCACGGGTGGTTATCTTCTTTATGTGGCCATGACGACGAAGTACACCTTCGACTTAACTGAAAAAGATATCTACTGGTGTACCGCGGATGTGGGCTGGATCACCGGGCACAGTTACTTATTATATGGTCCACTGGCGAATGGATTTACTACGGTCTTCTTTGAAGGTGTGCCTAATTATCCAGATTCATCTCGCTTCTGGCAGGTGGTTGATAAACACAACGTCAGCGTGTTCTATACTGCCCCCACTGCAATACGCGCGCTGATGCGTGAGGGTGAAGGCCCGGTTAAGAAAACCTCACGCAAATCCTTGCGCATACTCGGAACCGTAGGTGAACCCATCAATCCAGAAGCCTGGGAGTGGTACCACAAGGTGGTCGGTGAAGAGCGTTGCCCGATTGTTGATACCTGGTGGCAAACCGAAACCGGCGGGCATCTGTTAACACCGCTACCCGGTGCAACCAAATTAAAACCTGGTTCAGCCACGTTTCCTTTCTTTGGTATCAAACCGGGTATTGTTGACACAACGACCAATCAATTAATAGAAGGTGATGGTGAGGCCTCAGGTGCCCTGGTCATGACCTGCTCATGGCCCAGTCAGATGCGCAGTATTTATGGCGATCATGATCGCTTTGTCAAAACCTACTTCTCTGATTATCCCGGCTATTACTTCACCGGTGATGGTGCACGACGTGATGCCGATGGATATTACTGGATCACGGGTCGTATGGATGATGTTCTGAATGTCTCTGGCCATCGTATGGGTACAGCGGAAGTTGAATCTGCGCTGGTCTTACATGAAAAGGTTGCCGAAGCCGCTGTGGTGGGCTATCCGCATGATATTAAAGGTCAGGGGATTTATGCCTATGTCACACCAATACTCGGTGTTGAACCTGATGATGCATTAAAAGCCGAACTACTTGAGTTATGTAAAAAAGAGATTGGCCCGATTGCCAAGCCTGATGTGATTCAATGGGCGCCCGGCCTGCCAAAAACACGTTCTGGTAAAATCATGCGCCGCATTCTGCGTAAGATTGCGGAAAACGATCTCGGCAACCTCGGTGACACTTCAACACTGGCCGACCCTGCTGTGGTTGATGATCTTGTTCACAACCGCGCGAATAAATAAGCCAACAGGGGCTGCTCATTAATGAGCAGCCCTTTTTTATATTTTGTTCACCGCCAAGACACCAAGGCTCCAAGTTATTATTCAAATAAACGAGTTTTTGCATGGATGCCTACAAACTAACTTATTTACTAGTAAAAATTAGAAAATATTTTCTTGGTGTCTTTGTGCCTTGGTGGTGAATTGAACCTATGATCATCCCCAGCTCTTTCAAACCCGCATGGTGGTTACCCGGCCCGCATGCACAAACGATCTGGCCAAATCTGTTTCGTCAACGGGCCAAACTTTCCTTAACACGACAGCGATTTGAACTGCCTGATGGTGATTTTGTGGATCTCGACTGGGCCAGTCAAAACGAGCAGCCTATTGTTTTAATCCTGCATGGCCTGGAAGGCAATTTAGACTCGCATTACATTTCGGGATTATTAAAACATCTGACGCAAAATAATTTTCAGGCCGGTGTTTTATATTTTCGCGGCTGTAGCGGCGAAGTGAATCGCCTACCACGTGCCTATCATTCTGGCGATACCGGCGATATTGCCTTTGTTGTTGCACAACTCGTCGCACAGTTTCCAGACCGCCCTATCTATGCGATTGGCTTTTCACTCGGAGGTAATGTCTTACTTAAATGGTTAGGTGAAACAAAAAAGGATAATCCTTTAAACGCCGCCATCGCCATATCAGTGCCCTTTGATTTGAATAATGCATCGGAGCAACTCAATACGGGTAAGTCGAAAATATATCAGGCCTATCTGGTTAAAAAATTACAACGCTCATTGCGGCAGCGGCTTATGGGGGTCTCGTTTACTTCAGATTTATCGCCTGCTTTAATCTGCAAGACGATTTATGAGTATGATGATATTGTGACCGCGCCTATACATGGATTTAAAAATGCTGATGATTACTATCAGCAAAGCAGCAGCCGACAATTTCTGGCAACAATTGAAACACCCACGCTCATTATCCACGCGCAGGATGATCCCTTTATGACACAAGAGGCGATCCCCACTGAAGCGGAGTTATCCAATAAGGTGCAACTGGAACTTTCAGCAAAGGGCGGGCATGTAGGATTTGTTGGCGGCGCGGTTCCGTTTCGACCACAGTACTGGCTGGATCAGCGTATTATGCAGTTTTTACTTGAACAAACTACTGTCTGAGTTCTTTCATTCGGCGAGCAATCTTTTTTTGCCAGCCTGTGCCTGTAGTTACACTGAACATTCTTTGCAGGGCCTGACGTTCACCGGGTCGCATCACTTCAACAACCTCAAATTCTCCTCTACCCAATAACTCGCGCTTAAACACATCGATGCGATGGGCACCAACAAATTGTAATGTTCCCGGACGAACATTAATCACAACCTGATAGGCAGACTGTTTGCTGTTCACAAGAGTGTATTTCTTGTTCCCAGAATAAAATGCGGAAATATAATACTTACCTGGCTTGATGTTCTCACCCATAAAATAGCCATCTCTGAAGACCAATATTCTTGGTGGCCGCTTGAAAGGCTGGATATAGGTGACCCCATATTCGTGAAAATCGACGGCATCGATTGGAAATTCCGCTTCAACATGACCAAAGATCATCGCCCGCTCTGGCGAAATAATATCGTCGGGCGGTGCCTTGGTTGCACATGCCGAGACTAGAACCAAACTCAGTGATAATAAGCTATGCTTTAATAATCTGGTCATCGCGTTAATTTTCCGTCACTTCTCTTATTCCATTAATAATATGCAATCCATATGCCAGAGAAATCAGCCGCAACAATTTACGCAGGCACAAAAAAAGGCTACATAAAGCAGCCTTTTCAATGACTTACATAACAGGGCTTAGGCTGTGACTTCTGCAGCGACTGCCTTCATGCTCAGACGAATACGACCCTGCTTATCAATTTCCAGTACCTTAACCTTGACCATCTCACCTTCAGACAGTTTGTCGCTGACGTTCTCGACACGTTCTTCACAGATTTGTGAGACGTGAACCAGACCATCTTTACCCGGCAGAATGGTAACGAAGGCACCAAAGTCCATCAGCTTGGCAACTTTACCTTCATAGATTTTGCCGACTTCAACATCAGCAGTAATCTGTTCGACCTGACGACGCGCTTCTTCTGCAGCAGCACCATCACTTGAGGCAATCTTGACCAGACCATCATCGGTAATATCAATAGAAACACCTGTTTCTTCAGTAATAGAGCGGATCGTTGCACCACCTTTACCAATAACATCGCGAATCTTTTCTGGATTAATCTTGAACGTCACATAGCGAGGGGCATGATCAGACATTTCAGTGCGTGGTTCACTGATGACAGCATTCATTTTTTCAAGAATGTGCAGTCGACCTTCTTTAGCCTGTTCCAGCGCGGCTTCCATGATCTCTTTCGTAATACCTTCGATCTTGATATCCATCTGCAGAGCATTCACACCGTTGGCAGTACCCGCCACTTTAAAGTCCATATCACCAAGATGATCTTCATCACCCAGGATATCGCTCAGTACAGCAAACTTGTCACCCTCTTTAATCAGGCCCATTGCGATACCCGCAGTTGGCGCCTTCAGAGGTACACCCGCATCCATTAATGAGAGGCTGGTACCACAAACAGAGGCCATCGAG